>CALMOI010000060.1 GCA_937871735.1 uncultured Comamonadaceae bacterium | reverse complement strand
GTTTGTAATGCCAAAGTTTGCCCATTGGGTTGCTCAAAGCTGCGTGACCAAAACTCGGCAAACTCAGCAGCGGGGGCTGCATCAGTCGCATGTGGCTGCTAGCGCCACCAGGCCACGCCCGCGCCACCCAGCGTGGCAGCAGCAGCCACACCGGCAAACAGCGCACGCCGCCGCAGTGGTGGAGCTGATGCGGGCGCTGCGGGGTGGGGTTGATCAGAGTTCATGCCCGCATCATGCCGCTAACAGCGCACGTACTGCGGCCAAATCCCCCCTTGGGGTGCGGCCTTTGGCATCGGGACGCAAGGCACCTCGCAAGTCGTCTAGATCGTAGACCAGCAAATGCACGCCGATGGTTTCGTGTTCGCCCAAAGCGGGGCAGCGGCTGTGCAGGCTCAAGGCCTCGACCGAATCACCTTGAAAGCCCGTCACCATGCGCGGCTCGTAGTCCACATGGTGGTTGATGAGGGCAATTTCTGCCGATTTGGAGTCGTCGCAAAACAGTTGGATGTAGATGTCAGACAAGCGCGTGGCGGTGCCGTGCCACACCGCTCCGGCCAGATGCGGGCGAAACTCGGCCATGCGCTGCATCCACACCAACGCCAAGGCGCGCAGCGCGGCCAACTCGGCGGGTTGCGTGTCAGCGCAAAACAAGGCGATGTAGGCGATGACCTCGTCTTCCACCTCGTCGTTGTTGGGCAGCGCGGTGCGACTGGGCAAGCCCAATTGCTTGAGCGCGCGGCGCTTGGCGGGGCCGTATTCCAGCCCCTCTTCGACCACCATGCGGGCGGCAGTGGCGGCAATTTCTGCTTTGATGCTGTCCATGTCGTTGATTTTGCACGGATTTCCCTGCACCGGGCGGCGCACGACGGCGGCTCCCTAAAATCTGCCCCCATGCACATTCATATTTTGGGTATTTGCGGCACCTTCATGGGAGGTTTGGCCGCGTTGGCGCGTGAAGCAGGACACAAGGTAACGGGTTGCGACGCGGGCGTGTACCCGCCGATGAGCGACCAGCTGCGCGCCCTGGGCATTGACTTGATCGAAGGCTTCGGTGCCGAACAAATGGCGCTGGCCCCTGACATGTACGTGGTGGGCAACGTCGTCAGCCGCGCTCGGTTGGCCGACGGCAGCGCCAAGTTCCCGCTGATGGAGGCCATTTTGGACGCGGGCGCGCCCTACACCAGCGGCCCGCAGTGGCTGGCCGAGCACGTCTTGCAAGGCCGCCATGTGCTGGCCGTGGCGGGCACGCACGGCAAGACCACCACCACGTCGATGCTGGCTTGGATTTTGGAATGTGCCGGTCTGCAACCCGGCTTTTTGGTCGGCGGCGTGCCGCTGAACTTTGGCGTATCAGCCCGTTTGGGCCACGCCAGCGCACCCGAGCAGCGCCCGCTGTTCGTGATCGAGGCCGACGAGTACGACACCGCCTTCTTCGACAAGCGCAGCAAGTTCGTGCATTACCGCCCGCGCACGGCCATTTTGAATAACTTGGAATTCGACCACGCCGACATCTTTGACAACTTGGCCGCGATTGAGCGCCAGTTTCACCACTTGGTGCGCACCGTGCCGCCCTCGGGCCGCGTGGTAGTCAACGGTCTGGAAGAAAGCCTGACCCGCGTGCTGCACAGCGGCTGCTGGAGCGAAGTGCGCAGCTTTGGCAGCGCCGTCAGCGACTTCAGCGCCGAAGGCGAGCCCGATCATTTCACTGTGCTGCAACACGGCCAAGCCGTAGCCCGCGTGCAATGGGCGCTGGGCGGCATCCACAACCAGCTCAATGCGCTGGCCGCCATTGCAGCGGCTGAACATGTGGGCGTGAGCCCCGCAGTGGCGGCGCAGGCGCTATCGCAGTTTCACAACGTCAAGCGCCGCATGGAAGTGCGCGGCCAAGTGCGTGACATCACCGTTTATGACGACTTTGCCCACCACCCCACCGCCATCCGCACCACGGTAGACGGGCTGCGGCGGCAAATCAGCCCCGCCGCGCGGATCTTGGCCGTGTTCGAGCCACGCAGCAACACCATGAAGCTGGGCACCATGAAATCACAACTGCCTTGGAGCTTGGAACAAACCGACTTGGCTTTTTGCCACGCAGGCGGCCTAGACTGGGATGCACGCGCCGCATTGGCCCCGATGGGCGAACGTGCCCAAGTGGCCGACACCATTGCCGAACTGGTCGCTCAAGTCAGCGCCGTGGCCCAGCCCGGCGACCACATCTTGTGCATGAGCAACGGCGGCTTTGGCGGCATTCACGGCCAACTGCTGCAAGCGCTGCAACACGCCCCAGCATCAGTATGAAATCGTCATCAGCGACAAGTCGATAACGATCACCGGCTTGTCCAGCACGGCGTGGGTAGCGCGGGCAAATGCCGCGCCCCAAGCGGCTTCAGACAACAGTCGCGCCCCGGCGGCTTGGGCCACCACCAGCACCTTGTCGGCCAGCAGCACCTTGCCGCTGGCGCGCAAAGGCTCGCAGTCCAGTTCCACAAACTGCTGATCCAGCCAAGCCCGGGCTGCCTCGTGGGGCAAGGCGGGCTGCCCGTCCAAGTCGAATTTGAATTCTTGCTGCTCGTTGATCAACACTCGGACTTCGTTGCGCATGGATGTCATCCTCTTTGATGGTGGTGGGAAGCTGGGGTCAGCCGAGCCACTTTAGCGCGGCCAGCCCCAATTTCAAGCGCCACCATCACCCACGCGACAGCGCGCTGCCAACGCTCACAGGCTGCGGCGTGCCCTCACCGCATCAGACAGCGTTTGCAGCACCGCTGCCGAGTCGTCCCAGCCGATGCAAGCGTCGGTGATGCTTTGGCCATACGCCAGCTTGCTGACATCGTCGTTGCCAGGGGTGAACTTTTGCGCACCTGCTTGGATGTTGCTTTCCACCATCACGCCAAACACTTGGCGCGAGCCGCCCGCAATTTGCGCGGCAATGTCGGCGGCCACGTCGATTTGCTTTTGATGCTGTTTGGAGCTGTTGGCGTGGCTGCAATCGACCATCAAGGTGGCGGGCAGCTTGGCGGCTTCCAAGTCCTTGCAGGCAGCAGCGACGCTGGCGGCGTCGTAATTGGGGGCTTTGCCGCCGCGCAAAATCACGTGGCAATCTGGGTTACCGTTGGTTTGCACAATGGCCACTTGACCGTTTTTGTGGACGGACAAGAAATGGTGCCCACGCGCCGCCGACTGAATCGCATCGGTGGCGATTTTGATGTTGCCATCAGTGCCGTTCTTGAAGCCTATCGGTGCCGACAAGCCCGAAGCCAATTCGCGGTGAACTTGGCTTTCGGTGGTGCGCGCACCAATCGCGCCCCAAGCGATCAAGTCGCCGATGTACTGGGGCGAGATCACGTCCAAGAACTCGCTGCCCGCAGGCAAACCTTGGCGGTTGATTTCGATCAGCAACTGGCGCGCCATGCGCAGGCCTTCGTCGATGCGGAAGGTGCCGTCCAAGTACGGGTCGTTGATCAAACCCTTCCAGCCCACGGTGGTGCGCGGCTTTTCGAAGTAGACGCGCATCACGATTTCCAGCGTGTCGGCGTATTTTTCGCGCAGCGGCTTGAGTCGCTTGGCGTAGTCGATGGCAGCTTCGGTATCGTGAATCGAACACGGGCCAATCACCACCAACAAGCGGTCATCTTGGTTGTTGATGATGTTGTGGATGACCTTGCGGGTATTGCTCACCAAGGCTTCCACAGGCGTGTCGTGGATCGGGAAGAAGCGGATCAAATGTTCGGGAGGGGGTAGCACGGTGATGTCCTGGATACGTTGGTCGTCGGTTTCGCTGGTTTTATCGACCGGGCGTTGGTACCAGGCATCGCTGGATTGGGTGGTTTTGCTGTTCATCGGAAGCTCCTGAAAAGTTGTGTAGGTGAAATGGGCAAGTGAACGGGCAGAAAAAAACCGCCGGGGCTGTGAGGCTCCGGCGGTTCTTGGTGAGGGGTTGGGTGCTTACACGCTCGCCTCTCGTCCGCCGGGGACTGAGAACCAAAAGTAAAAATAAAAAGCGATGCGCGTAGACATAGGCCGCTAATCTAGCACAGGTTGGCGCGTTTGAGGAGCCCAGTCATGCCGATTCGCACTGATCGCCATACCAAGTTGATATAGCACAAGCTAGGCCCGGCTTCATCTGGCATCACCGCCCCCTGCGGGCTCCGTGTATTGACTACATCACCCCGGCGCGGCAACTTGCATGAAATAGAACGTGTTGCACTTCACTTTAGAGACCGCCATTTGTTAAGTTCATGTTCTAACCATCCACTGGCGGCGTGGTGTTCAGCACTTCTTCTAAGACGGTTACGCCTTCGGCCACGCGCAGGGCTCCGGCCAAGCGCAGGGGGCGCATGCCGTCGGCGATGGCTTGGCGGCGCAGGTTGTCGATGCTGGGAGCTTGGTTGACCAGATTCTTGAAGGGCTCCGTCACGGTCAGCAGTTCGTACAAACCCATGCGGCCCATGAAGCCGGTCATGCGACATTCAATGCAGCCAACCACTTTGTACGGGCGGTAACCACTGCCGTTCATTTTCCAAGGCTTGACTGCTGCGACCAAGGTTTCACGCGGGGCGGCATCGTCGGGCACTTTGCAGTGCGGGCACAGGGTGCGCACCAGCCGCTGCGCCAGCACGCCCAGCATGGTGGCGTTGATCAGATAGGGCGGGATGCCCAACTCCATCAAACGGCTGATGGCGCTGGGAGCGTCGTTGGTGTGCAGGGTCGAGAACACCAAGTGCCCCGTCAGCGCTGCTTGCACTGCCATTTCGGCGGTAGCCAAGTCGCGAATTTCACCCACCATGATGATGTCTGGGTCTTGCCGCATCAGTGCCCGCAGCCCCTCAGGAAAACCAAAATCCAAGTGAACTTGCACTTGAGTTTGGTTAAAGAGCGGCTCGATCATTTCAATCGGGTCTTCCAGCGTGCTGACGTTGACGGCATCGGTCGCCAGTCGCCGCAGCGTGGAATACAGCGTGGTGGTTTTACCCGCGCCGGTCGGGCCGGTCACCAAAATGATGCCGTGTGGGCGTTTGACCAGTGCCTCCCAGCGGCTGGCATCGTGGGCGCTGAAGCCCAAGCCGTCCAAGTCTTTGACGGTGGTGTCGGGATCAAAAATCCGCATCACCATCTTCTCGCCGAATGCGGTGGGCAAGGTTGACAGGCGCATTTCCACCTCATCGCCTGCCGGATTGCGGGTTTTGATGCGGCCATCTTGCGGACGGCGTTTTTCCATCACATCCATGCGGCCCAGCAGTTTGATGCGCGCCGTCATGGCTGTGAGCACGCCCATCGGCATTTGGTACACCGGGTGCAGCACGCCATCGATGCGAAAGCGGATCACGCCTTGCTCACGGCGGGGCTCCAGGTGGATATCGCTGGCGCGCTGGTCAAAGGCGTATTGCCACAGCCAATCCACGACCTGCACCACGCCTTGGTCGTTGGCATCGAGCTGCCTGCTGCCTTGACCCAATTCCACCAACTGCTCAAAACTGGCTCCAGTGTTGGCTCCCGACTTTTGGGCAGAGCGCACCGACTTGGCCAAGCTGAAAAATTCAGTGGTGTAGCGCTGAATGTCAACGGGGTTGGCCATGACGCGGCGCACACTGCGGCGCGACTGGCGCTCAACCTCGCTCACCCAATCGGTGATGAAGGGCTCGGCGGTGGCAACCACCACCTCGCTGGGCGTGACCTGCACCGGCAGCACGCGATGGCGTTCGGCGTAAGCGGCGCTCATGGTTTCAGCGACCTTGCCCACATCGACTTTGAGCGGGTCGATGCGGAAGTACGCCATGCCTGCACGCTCGGCCAGCCAGCGCGCCAGGCCATCAATGTCAAACACGCGCTCATCGCTGGCGCGGCGCATGCCCACGTTGACCAAACGCGCCAGCGGGTGCTGGGCGCTTTCGGCCTGCGCGCAGCGGGCGGTCACGCGCTGGGCTTCCTCGGCAGAAATCAGGTTGTCGCTACGCGCCCACTCCACCAATAATCGCCAATCTAGCGGGCCTTGGTGCTTGATGTGCGTGCCCGCAGCAGCTGTGGCGTGGGTGCGATGGTGGATGGTCGAGAGGCTCATGACTGACCTTATTTTTGCATCGGCTTGAACACCCGCAACCACTTGGGCGCGGGCAAACCCCAGCGGGTTTGGATGGTTTCGGCGCGCAGCGCCAGCGCTTCGCGGCCAGGGCGGCTGGGCGTGCGCTGGGCCAGCACCACGGTGTTGCCTTCGCGGGTGGGTTTGAAGGCCCACACCGCATCTTGACCAAACACCGCCGCAATTTTTTGCAGACTGCGCTCATAGCTAGAGGCGCGGCCAAACAAATTC
>CALMOI010000059.1 GCA_937871735.1 uncultured Comamonadaceae bacterium | reverse complement strand
TTGCCCGCTGCTTTATCGCGCTGCATGGCCGCCACGGCGAAGACGGCACGGTGCAAGGCGCGCTGGAGCTGCTCGGCATTCCCTACACCGGCTCGGGCGTGTTGGCCTCGGCCATCGCCATCGACAAGGTGATGACCAAGCGCGTGTGGCGCGCCGAAGGGCTGCCCACGCCCGCGTGGGTGGAGGTTCACAGCCCGGCTGAAACCTTGGCTGCCTTCGAGAAACTGGGCTCGCCCATGATCGTCAAGCCCGCGCGCGAAGGCTCGACCATCGGCCTGACCAAAGTGCTCACCGCTGACCAATGCGCCAAGGCTTACGAAGAAGCCATGCGCCACGACACGCTGGTGCTGTGCGAGCAGTTCATCAGCGGTGATGAGGTCACGGTGCCCGTGCTGGGCGCGGGGCGCAGCGCACATGTGTTGCCTGTGATTCGCATCGTCGCGCCCGGCGGCAACTACGACTACCAACACAAGTATTTCACCGACGACACCGAGTACATCGTGCCCTGCGGCCTGCCTGCGGGCGAAGAAGAAGCGATTCAAAAGCTGACGCTGCAAGCCTTTCGCACCTTGGGTTGCCGAGGCTGGGCCCGCGCTGACGTGATGATTGATGCCAAGACGCGCCAGCCTTATCTGCTGGAAATCAACACCTCGCCCGGCATGACGGGGCATTCGCTGGTGCCGATGTCGGCCAAGGCCAGCGGCATCAGCTATGAAGACTTGTGCGTCGGGCTGCTGCAAGCGGCCACGCTGGACAACGTGGTGGGTGGCGCTGCATGAGAGATGAAGTCCTGCCCATGCCGCTGGATGTCAAACTGATGAACGCCACCGCTTCGGTGCTGTTCACGGTGGTGGCATTGCTGGCGCTGAGCGGGGCTTCGTTGTGGGTGTTGCGGCATCCGTGGTTCTCGATTGCGGGCATCACGGTGCGCGGTGACGTGACGCATCACAGCCCCGCGACCTTGCGTGCCAGCGTGGCTCCGCGTTTGAGCGGTAACTTCTTCACGCTCAGCTTGGACGATGCACGTCAGGCGTTTGAGGGCGTGCCTTGGGTGCGCAAAGCGGTGATTTGGCGCGAGTTCCCGAACCGGTTGTTGGTGCGCTTGGAAGAGCACCAACCCGTGGCCTTTTGGGGTGGTGAGGGCGACTCTCGTATGCTCAACAACTTTGGCGAGGTGTTTGACACCACGGGCATCGACTTGGATCAAGATGAGTTACCGCGCTTCATCGGCCCGCAAGGTCAGCCGATGCAGATGCTGGAGATGTACCGGGCACTGTTTCCGCTGCTGCAACCCATGGAAGCCAATTTGGACACACTGGAGCTGACCGAGCGCGGCAGCTGGCGCGTGGAGCTGAGCAATGACACCGTGATTGAGCTGGGGCGCGGCACCCAAGCCGAAGTGCTGGAGCGGATGCGCCGCTTCATCCACACCGTGACTCCCGCCATCGCCCAGTACAACCGAACTCCGGCCGCGATAGAGTCGGCAGACTTGCGACATGGCAACGGTTACGCGCTGCGACTGCGTGGGGTCACGACCGTCACGGCTGATGCGGCTAAAGCGTCCGCAGCCAAAGCAGTGGCCAAAGCCGCAGCGAAACCAACCGCCAAACCGGCAACAAGACCACCTGGGGTGAACAGGTAAAAACGGGTGAACTTATGGCTAGAGAATACAAAGACTTGGTTGTTGGGCTTGATATAGGCACCGCCAAAATCATGGTGGTGGTTGCTGAAGTCATGCCCGGCGGACAGCTGAAACTGGCAGGCTTGGGCGTCGCGCCCAGCCACGGCTTGAAGCGCGGCGTGGTGGTGAATATCGACGCCACAGTGCAGAGCATTCAAATGGCGCTCAAAGAAGCCGAATTGATGGCTGATTGCAAAATCTCGCGCGTCTATACCGGCATCACTGGCAGCCACATTCGCGGCATCAATTCCACCGGCATGGTGGCGGTGAAAGACAAAGAAGTCACGGCGGCAGACGTAGCGCGTGTGATTGAAACCGCCCGCGCCATCAATATCTCCACCGACCAGCGCCTGCTGCTGGTCGAGCCGCAAGAGTTCGTGATCGACGGCCAAGACGGGAAAGCGCCCATCGGCATGAGCGGTATTCGCCTT
>CALMOI010000058.1 GCA_937871735.1 uncultured Comamonadaceae bacterium | reverse complement strand
AGCGGATTTCGTCGGCCCAGTCGATGTCGTCCGGGGCGGCGGTGACCAAGCCCAGGGCCAGCGCTTCGTCAGCGTCCAGCGCCTTGCCCACGGCGGCGCGGGCGGCTTCCAGCGGGGCGACTTCTTCGTAGAAGCGGCGTTGCAGGCGCGATTGGTCGTTCACCATCGGCAAGAAGCCGAAGTTCATCTCATTGAGCGTCAGACGCGGGGCTTGGTCTTCGTCGTCCGCCAGGGCGAGCATGTAGGTGCGGTCGGCGCAGAAGGCCAACTCGGCCAGCGAACCGGCGAAGCACGAGCCCTCTTCCACCAGCGCAAACAGGCTGCGCGACGACACATCCAAGCGCGCAAAAGTGCGGCGCATCAGGCCAATGGTTTCGCGCACCAGCCAGTGGTCTTTGTGCGCCAGCAGCGTGGCATCAGTGGCCAGCACAGCGGCGGCATCGCCAGTGGTCTTCAAGATCCAGGTGCCAATGTCCAGTTCATTGGTGCGCATGTGCAAGATGGCATCGTCCAACTCGCGGGACATTTGCAGCGGCCACCAAGCCACGCCAGCGGCTTCGATGGCGGCGATGTCAGCCGGCTGCGAGCCCACCGGAGCCTTGATGGTGAAGGTGGCGGCGCGCTTGGCGCGGTCAATGTCCACGGTCACGAAGTCATAGGCTTGGCGGTCAGCCTCTTGGCTGCGCACCAGCGGGGTGAGTTGCACGCCTTTGCCGTCAGCGGGGCGGTCGCTTTGCGCGGCCAGTTGCTCGGCGCGGGTGCGCACGGCTTGCTGGAATTGCTGGGGCTTGGCGATGGCATCCACCAAGCGCCAATCCACGGCTTTTTGACCGCGCACGCCTTCGGACGTGGTGCAGAAGATGTCGGCCAAGTCGTGGCGCACATGGCGCTTGTCGGTGACGCGGGTCAGGCCGCCGGTGCCGGGCAGCACGCCCAACAACGGCACTTCAGGCAGCGAGACGGAAGAAGAACGGTCGTCCACCAAGATGATTTCGTCGCAGGCCAGGGCCAGCTCGTAGCCGCCACCAGCGCAAGCGCCATTCACGGCGGCCACAAACTTCAGGCCCGAGTGGCGCGAAGAGTCTTCAATGCCGTTGCGGGTTTCGTTGGTGAACTTGCAGAAGTTCACTTTCCAGCCGTGGGTGGACAGGCCCAGCATGAAGATGTTCGCGCCGGAGCAGAAGATGCGATCACGGGCGCTGGTCACCACCACGGTACGCACTTCGGGGTGCTCGAAGCGGATGCGGTTCAGCGCGTCGTACAACTCAATGTCCACGCCCAAGTCGTAGCTGTTGAGCTTGAGCTTGTAGCCGGGGCGAATGCCGCCGTCTTCGGAGATGTCGATCGACAAGGTGGCGATCTGGCCGTCAAAGGCCAGCTTCAGGTGCTTGTACTGGGCGGGAGTGGTCTGGTAGTCCACGCGGGGGTTCGATGACATGGCAAGTCTCCTAAGCTATTGGGCTGGATGAGTGATCTGTATTCGAGTGCATCAACTTTGCACATGACTGAATAATAGTGCATGTTTTGAGACGCGTCAATGCATTTTTATGCATGTTTCGATCAGATCATTTTCAGCCTCACTGCACACATGCAGCCGGGTTGGGCACCCAGTGCATGTGCGCAGGCCCGCCTATCGCCCTCAGACTCGGGCGAGTTCGCGGCGCACTTGGGCGCGCAAGGTGGCGAAGCAGTCTTCCAGGCGGTAGGCGCTGGTGTTGAAGGCCAAGTCGGCTTTGGAATAGAAAGCCGAGCGGCCTTCAAGGATGCGCTTGAGGTCTTCCATCGCCTCTTTGTTGCCCGCCATCGGGCGCATGTCGCCTTGCGCGGCCACGCGGGTCATGTGGTCTGCCGGGTCGGCTTGCAGCCACACTGTGTAGCAGTGCGACAGCAGCAAGTTGAAGTTGGCCGAGTCCGACACCAAGCCGCCCGGCGTGGCAATCACCACCTCGGGGTAGATTTGAATGGCTTCTTCCAGAGCGCGGCGCTCGTAGCGGCGGTAGGCGTGCGCGCCGTAGAGGTTGTGGATCTCGCTGACTTGGCAACCGGCAAACTTTTCGATTTCGCGGCTCAATTCAATGAAGGCGTAGCCCAAATCGTCGGCCAAACGCTTGCCCAGCGTGCTTTTACCCGCACCGCGCAGGCCAATCAGGGCAATTCGTGAGCGCCGGGCGCGTTCTTCACCACCGGTGCCGAACAAATCGGCCAAGGTTTGGCGCGCACGGCGCAAGTCGGCATCGCTGCGGCGATCCAGCAATTCACGAATCATCAGCCACTCGGGCGAGGTGGTGGTCACGTCGCCCAGCAACTCGGCCAGCGTGCAATGCAGCGCCTGTGCCACTTGCAGCAACACCAAGATAGAAGCGTTGCCGGTGCCATATTCCAAGTTGGCCAAGTGGCGCTCAGACACATCTGCCGACAGCGCCACCGCCTTGCGCGTCATGCCTTGGCGCGAACGCAACATGCGCACGCGCTCGCCCAGCGCCAATAAGAAAGGGTTGCGCGCCTGTGCGTCGGGCACGTCGGTTTCAGGCAGATCAGCGCCTGCCGCCAAGCTCGCCAAGTCGGCAGCCGTCGGGGTTGTAGCCGTCAGGGCTGAGGTTGTTGTTGTCACATGTCACTCCTTGAGGCTCCCATCGCGGGAAAACCCTCAGTCTAAAGCCAGCACAGATGATTGACATGCACTTTAATGCACATTATCGTCACACGCACAATAGTGCATTTATACAAGGAAGTTCGGAACTTCGCACCATTGAGAGACAAATTATGTGGCCTGTTTCGCTGCGCGCGACCCGGCCACACCCTGCCACACGCATTCGGAGACTTTCATGGCCCAGCTCGTCCTGCCCCCGCCCGCCCGTTTCAACTTCGCCCAGCACCTGATCGAGCACAACGCCAGCCGCCCCCACAAAGTCGCGCTGATCGACGATGTGGGCCAGCTCACCTACAGCGAATTGGCCGACCAAGTGCGCCGCTTTGCTGGTGGCCTGCAAGCCCAAGGCCTGCGCCGCGAAGACCGCGTGCTGCTGCTGATGCACGACAGCAGCGACTGGGTGGTGGCGTTTTTGGGCACGCTTTACGCAGGCGTGGTGCCCGTAGCGCTGAACACCTTGCTCACCGCCGAAGACTACGCCTACATGCTGGACAACAGCCACGCCCAAGCCGCGCTGGTGTCGGCAGCACTGCTGCCCACGCTGCAAACCGCGATGGCGCAAACCCCGCACACGCTGACATCGTTGATCGTCTCGCGTCCCAGCGCGCCGCTGCCCACCAGCGCCACGCCCATCGTCAACATGACCGCGCTGATCGCCCGCAGCGCCCCACTGCCCGCCGCCACCGACACTTTGGCCGACGAAATCGCCTTCTGGCTGTACTCGTCTGGCTCCACCGGCAAGCCCAAAGGCACCGTCCACAACCAAGCCAGCCTGTACTGGACAGCCGAGCTCTACGGCAAAGCCGTGCTGGATCTGCGCGAATCCGACACCGTGTTCTCTGCCGCGAAGCTGTTCTTTGCCTATGGGCTGGGTAACGCCCTCACCTGCCCCTTGAGCGGCGGGGCGACCGTGGTGCTGATGGCCGAGCGCCCCACGCCGCAAGCCACCTTCAAGCGCCTGACCGCGCACCAGCCCACCGTGTTCTACGGCGCACCCACCGGCTACGGCGGCATGTTGGCCAACCCCGACCTGCCCACCAAAGCGCAAGTCAGCCT
>CALMOI010000057.1 GCA_937871735.1 uncultured Comamonadaceae bacterium | reverse complement strand
CCTTGCGCGCCCGCTTGCAAACACAGCTCGGCAGCGCGGGTCACGCTGGGAATACCCAAATGGCGGGTGTTGCGCACCAAAGCCACTTTGTTGATGTTGACCGAGAGTGCGGTGCGCAGGTGGGGGTAAGCGTGCGGGGTCGAAGTCATAAATTTTGCAGGTCGATCATCATTTGCCGGGTGCGCAGGGTGTGCACGCCGCAGTGGTAGTTGAGCAGGGTGCGCAGTTGGCCGCGCAGCTCTTGCATCACGGGGCTGCATGCGCGCAGCACCGGGTTGAAGGGGGCGGGGTCGTCCAAGGCGATTTGCAGGCTGAACCACTGCGCGCCGCTCAGGCTGGCACGGTCGTCATCATGCGCCAAGCGCAGGCCACCTTCGGGCACCAAGCAGTAGCGCGCCTCGGACTGGAGCGGGCCCAAGGTCAGGGTTTGCTGATCCAGCATGGGCAGCAGGCCAATGTCACGCAGCAGCAGCAACTCAAAGGCGCGCAACGCGGCGTGCAGCAGCTCTTCCGCCAGGCCCGAGGCCAGCACGCGCACGGTGGCGGCGTAGCTGTCAAACAGGCGTGGGTGCGGATCGTCACGCGCCACAAGGCGCAGCAGCAACTCGTTCAGGTAGTAGCCGGAGAGCAGCGCATCGCCCGTGGGCATGACGTGGCCGCCCACCCATTCAGCGGTGCGCAGGGTACGGATGTCGGCATCGCCACCAAAGTTCAGCCGCAGCGGTTGCAGCGGCAGCAGCACTGGGCGCAGGCTGGAATGGGGCCGCTTGGCCCCTTTCGCCACCAGCGCCGTGCGACCGTGGTGGCGGGTGAAGACCTCCAAAATCAGGCTGGACTCGCTCCAGTCATGCCGGTGCAGGACGAAAGCGGGTTCGTCGCTGATGCGGGGCGCGGCCATGTCAGAAGCGTGGTGGCCTCAATCACTCGTAGCCAAAAGAGCGCAGGCGGTCGGCGTCGTCGGCCCAGCCGGAGCGCACTTTGACCCACAGCTCCAAGAACACCTTGCAGTCCATCAGCCGCTCCAGCTCTTGGCGCGCTTCGGTGCCAATGCGCTTGAGGCGCTCGCCCTTCTCGCCAATCACCATCGCCTTGTGGCCGTCGCGCTCAACCACGATGGTGGCGGCGATGCGGGCCAAGCGGCTGTGGTTGCGGCCCATTTCTTCCTCGAACTTGTCGATGATGACGGTCGAGGTGTACGGCAGTTCATCGCCCGTGAAGCGAAACAGCTTCTCGCGCACGATTTCGCTGGCGAGGAATTTTTCGCTGCGGTCGGTGAGTTCATCCTCGCCGTACATCCACGGCTGCTCGGGCAGGTATTTTTCGCAGATGCCAAACAGGCGTTCGATGTCTTTGGCGTTCTTAGCCGACATCGGTACGAATTCGCTGAACGGGTGGCGCTCTTGCATGGTTTGGAGCCAAGGCGCGATTTCAGCGCGGCGGTGTACGTTGTCCAGCTTGTTGGCCAGCAGCACCACCGGCACGCCGGGCTTGAGCAGCGCCAGCACCTTGGCATCGGCGGGCGTGAAGCTGCCTGCTTCGACCACGAACAGCACCAAATCCACATCGCCCACCGCGCCCAGCACGGCTTTGTTGAGCGACTTGTTCAGTGCGGTGTTGTGCAGGGTTTGGAAGCCGGGCGTATCGACAAACACAAACTGCGCCGCAGCGCGGGTGCTGATGCCGGTGATGCGGTGGCGCGTGGTTTGCGCCTTGCGCGAGGTGATGCTGATTTTTTGCCCCACCAAGGCATTCAGCAACGTGGACTTGCCGACGTTGGGCTTGCCCACGATGGCGATCAAACCGCAATGCTGACCGTTGGCCTGCGCGGTGGCCAGCGTGCTGGCAGACAGGCCGGGAAACGGCGGAATGGCGGGGATTTCAGGAGGAAGGGTGTCGTTCATTTGGATTTGGCTTTCAGTTGCTCCAGCATGGCGGCGGCGGCGGCCTGCTCGCCTGCGCGGCGCGACACACCGGTGCCACGCTGGGCCACACCCAGCTCGGCGATGGCGCATTCCACGTCAAAAATTTGCTGGTGCGCAGCGCCTGTGGTGGCCACTACGCGGTAAAGGGGCAAGCGCATCTTGCGCCCTTGCAACCATTCCTGCAATTCGGTTTTGGGGTCTTTGGCGGCGGCTTGCATGGTCGGGTTGATGGCCACGGTGGCAAACAGACGGCGCACCAGCGCCTCAGCCACGGCATAACCCGCATCCAAGTAAACCGCGCCCAAAATGGCTTCGAGCGTGTCGGCCAAGATCGAGGGCCGCGCTTTACCGCCCGAGCGCATCTCGCCCTCACCCAAGCGCAGCACGTCGGCCAAACCCAAGCCCAGCGCCAACTGGTGCAGCGTGTCTTGCTTGACCAAATTAGCGCGCACGCGCGACAAATCGCCTTCGGGCAAATCGCTCAATCGCTCATAGAGCAAGTGCGCCACCGACAAATTCAGAACGGAATCGCCCAAGAACTCCAGCCGCTCGTTGTGATCGGCGGAGAAACTGCGGTGAGTGACGGCGCGAGCCAGCAACGCCGGATTGGAGAACACATGCTGCAAACGTTTTTGCAGCGCAATCAATGCGGTACTCACTTACTTGGAACGCCCGGCGTACTTCAACAACAAGAAAGCCGGGCCTGTCAGGTGGATTTCTTTGTTGTAAGCAAAGGACACCACGACCTTGTCACCCTCTTTGGTAACTTCCAAATCGCGACCGGTGATGGAGTGAATCTCATCAACCATCGAAGCCTTATCGAAAATCGAGCGCACCTCAACCACCGTGGAACCGCTGCTGGCTTTATTGACGGTTTTGAGAATGGTTTGGTACTCGATCAAGGTGGGCATGACTTGCGCACCAATGATGCCCACAAACGCCAACACCACTGCGACAAACAAAAATCCGATGATCGAAAAACCGCGCTGTGCGGACTGGGGACGAATTTGCTGCATAGAGAAACTCCTGTGTGAAACGACCATTGTCAATCGAAGGAACCAATACGCTGCGGGCTGGTGAAGTTCATCCAGACCAAAAACGCCTTGCCGACGATGTTTTCGTCAGGCACAAAACCCCAGTAGCGCGAGTCCAGCGAATTGTCGCGGTTGTCGCCCATCATGAAATAGTGGCCAGCAGGTACTTTACACACGACGCCTTCCACGCTGTAGCGGCAGTTGTCGCGGAAGGGAAAGTCTGACGCGCCCTGCACCATCGAAGGCCGATCGGGGTCATTGAGCAAGCGGTGCGGTTTGCGGCCCAGTGTTTCTTCAAACTGCGGGAAGTAGCGCATCACGTCTTGCTCGAAGTAGTCGGGCACAGCACCCGTCACCAAAGGCTGGCCGTTGATGGTGAGCTTTTTGTTCAGGTAAGCCACCTCGTCGCCGGGCACGCCAACGACGCGCTTGATGTAGTCCAAGCTGGGCTTGGGTGGATAACGAAACACCATCACATCGCCACGCTGGGGCGGCGTGCCATCGGTGAGTTTTTTGTTGATCACCGGCAGGCGCACGCCGTAGGTGAACTTGTTCACCAAGATCAAATCGCCTACCAGCAGCGTCGGAATCATGGAGCCGGACGGAATTTTGAACGGCTCAAACAAAAACGAACGCAGCAAAAACACGGTGACGATCACCGGGAACAAGCCCGCCGTCCAATCCAGCCACCACGGCTGCATGATCAGGCGATGCTTGGCTTCGGTGAGATCGGTTTCGGTGTGGGCGATGCCCATTTGGGTCAATTCAGCGGCACGCTGAGTGGCTTGCGCATCCAAGGCCGCCACGGCGCGTTGACGCTGGGGCAGGAAGTAAAAGCGCTCGGCCAACCAGTACAAGCCGGTCACGGCACTGGCCAAGAACAACAAGAGCGCAAAGTTGCCCTCTTGGAACCCCAAGTACCACGACCCGATGTAGCCCACAAAGGCGGCCAAAATGAATGCGGTCAAAACTGGCATCAATCCTCCACTTGCAAAATGGCCAAGAAGGCTTCTTGCGGCACTTCGACCGAGCCGATTTGCTTCATGCGCTTCTTACCGGCTTTTTGCTTCTCAAGCAATTTGCGCTTGCGCGAGATGTCGCCGCCGTAGCACTTGGCCAGCACGTTCTTGCGCAGCGCCTTGATGGTTTCGCGGGCAATGATGTTGGCCCCGATGGCAGCCTGAATCGCCACGTCGTACATCTGGCGGCTGATGATTTCGCGCATCTTCGCCACCACCGCGCGGCCCCGGTACTGTGACTGGCTGCGGTGAATGATGATGGACAGCGCGTCGACCTTCTCGCCGTTGAGCAAGATGTCCACCTTCACCACGTCAGAGGCGCGGTACTCTTTGAACTCATAGTCCATCGAGGCGTAACCCCGGCTGACCGATTTGAGCTTGTCAAAGAAGTCCAGCACGATCTCGCCCAGCGGCATTTCGTAGGTCAGCATCACTTGGCGACCGTGGTAAGCCATGTTGATCTGCACGCCGCGCTTTTGGTTGGCCAGCGTCATCACCGGGCCGACGTACTCTTGCGGCATGTACAAATGCACGGTGACGATGGGTTCGCGGATTTCTTCCAGTCGCCCTTGGTCGGGCATCTTGGACGGGTTTTCCACCATCATCACTTCGCCATCGGCCTTGACCACTTGGTAGACCACGCTCGGGGCGGTGGTGATCAGGTCTTGGTCGAACTCGCGCTCCAAGCGCTCTTGCACGATTTCCATGTGCAACAAGCCCAAAAAGCCGCAGCGGAAACCAAAGCCCAGCGCTTGCGAGACTTCCGGCTCGTAGTGCAGCGAGGCATCGTTCAACTTGAGCTTTTCCAGCGCGTCGCGCAATTGGTCGTACTCGCTGGCTTCGGTCGGATACAGACCGGCAAACACCTGCGGCTGGATTTCTTTAAAGCCGGGCAGCGCCTGGGTGGCGGGCCCCAAGTTGTTGGGCAGCTTCTTTTCCAAAGTGATGGTGTCGCCCACCTTGGCCGCTTGCAATTCTTTGATGCCCGCAATGATGTAGCCCACCTCGCCCGCTTCCAGCGAGCTGCGCGGTTCGTTGGCGGGGGTGAACACGCCCAAGTTGTCGGCGTTGTAGACGGTTTCGGTCGCCATCATTTTGATGCGCTCGCCCTTGCCCAAGCGGCCATCAACCACGCGCACCAGCATCACCACGCCGACGTAGCTGTCGAACCAGCTGTCGATGATCATGGCGCGCAGCGGCGCATTCGGGTTGCCCTTGGGTGCGGGAATGCGTGCCACCACGGCTTCCAAAATCTCGTCGATGCCCATGCCGGTCTTGGCAGAACAGGGAATCGCGTTTTCGGCATCGATGCCGATCACGTCTTCGATTTCGGCTTTGGCGTTGTCCGGGTCGGCGTTGGGCAAGTCCATTTTGTTCAGCACCGGCACCACTTCCACGCCCAAATCCAGGGCGGTGTAGCAGTTGGCCACGGTCTGCGCTTCCACGCCTTGGCTGGCATCGACCACCAACAGCGCGCCTTCGCAGGCCGACAGCGAGCGGCTGACTTCGTAGGAAAAGTCCACGTGTCCGGGCGTGTCGATCAGATTCAGGTTGTAAATCTGGCCGTCTTGGGCTTTGTATTGAAGCGCGGCTGTTTGAGCTTTGATGGTGATGCCGCGCTCCTTTTCGATGTCCATCGAGTCGAGCACCTGCTCGCTCATCTCGCGGTCACTCAACCCACCGCAGCGTTGGATCAAACGGTCAGCCAAGGTGGACTTGCCGTGGTCAATGTGCGCAATGATTGAAAAATTTCTGATGTGATTCATCAACGACGAACTTCAAAGGAGGGAATCGGAACCGCAGGCAAAAGAAAAAGGGCGCACCGACAACGGACGCGCCCTGAATCAACAATCCGTGACAACTGCGATGGTTGGGTGCTGATTGTAATTGGGAGCCACCACCCGCCTTAACGGCTGGGGCGAATCGACACGTACTGCACCCACCCGCCACGCCGCACCAACATGGTCACGGGCTTGGCTTTGTCCAGCCGCGACAAAGCCGCGTCGAACTCTTTGAGGTTGTGAATTTCGGTGTTGCCCACCTGCATGATCACATCACCTGCGCGCAAACCGGCCTTGGCGGCCGCGTCGGTGGCGGCATCCACCTTCACGCCGCTGGTCAGTTCCAGCTCTTTCTTTTGCGCCTCGGTGATCGGGCTGACGGCCAGCCCCAGCCACTTACCGGCTTGCGTGCTCTTGCTGATGGGTGCCTCTTCGCCGTCATCGGTCTTGCTCGCCACCTTGTCGGCTTCGATTTCGCCAATCACCAAGGTCAAGTCCTTGCTGGTGCCTCGGCGGAACACCGTCAGCGTGCTGCGGCTGCCGGGCTTGGTGTTGCCGACCAAGCGGGGCAAGTCGGTGGCTTTGTCGATTTCTTTGCCGTCAAAGTGGGTGATGATGTCGCCCGGCTCAACCTTGGCTTTTTCAGCGGGCGAGCCTTTTTCCACCCCGCGCACCAACGCGCCGTGCGGCTTGCCCAAGCCCGCAGCCTCAGCTTCATCTTTGGAGACTTGGTCAATTTGCACACCGATGCGGCCTCGCGTCACGCGACCATGCGAGCGCAATTGGTCACTGACACGCAGGGCTTCGTCAATCGGAATGGCAAAGGCAATGCCCATGTAGCCGCCCGAGCGCGAGTAAATTTGGCTGTTGATGCCCACCACCTCGCCGCGCATGTTGATCAGCGGCCCGCCCGAGTTGCCGGGGTTGATGGCGACATCGGTTTGAATGAACGGCAGGTAGTCGCCCGTATCGCGCTGCTTGGCGCTGACGATGCCCGCCGTGACCGAGTTTTCCAGCCCAAACGGCGAACCAATCGCCATCACCCACTCGCCCACTTTCAGGCGGCCCACATCGCCCGCTTTGACAGCAGGCAAGCCGGTGGCTTCGATTTTGACGACGGCTACATCAGAGCGTTTGTCGGTGCCAATCAGCTTGGCTTTGAATTCGCGCTTGTCGGTCAGGGTGACGATGATTTCATCAGCACCATCCACGACGTGGGCGTTGGTCATGATCAGGCCGTCTGCCGACAAGATGAAGCCTGAGGCCACGCCGGTGGGCTGCTCTTCTTCAGGTTGCGGGCGCTGCTGGCGCGGTGTTTGGCGCGGCGCGTTGGGCACCGGCACGCCGAAGAAGCGGCGAAACAGCTCTTGCATGTC
>CALMOI010000056.1 GCA_937871735.1 uncultured Comamonadaceae bacterium | reverse complement strand
ATTTGCCCAAGTGCTGATGACCGGCACGGCTTTGGCCGCTTGGGCCGCCCTCAAAGATCGGCTGAGCACGCCCCCAGCTGTCGTTGCGGGCTACAGCGTGGGGGAATTGCCCGCCTTTGCCTGCGCTGGTGTGTTCACGACCGCGCAAGCCTTGGCGCTGGCAACCGAACGCGCTTCTTTCATGGATCAGGCAGTGGTCGGGCTGACAACCGGTTTGTTATCCGTTTCCGGCTTGTCGGAGGCAGATGTGTTGGCCGCGTGCGCCGAGCTTCATCTCGAATGCGCTATTCGCGTGAATGCGATGCAGTCTATTGTTGCAGGCACCGACCACGCTTTGGTGCAGGCGGCATCTGTACTGCAAGCCACTGGCGCAGTTTGCAAGCGCTTGGAAGTGCAAGTGGCATCGCATTCGTCTTGGATGTGTACCGCCGCGCACGCTTTCAATGAATCGTTGCACCAACTGCCTTTTGCCAGACCCCATTGCCCGATTGCCCTGAACGCATCAGGCACGCTGAGTCGTCAACCCATGGAGCTGCGTGCGGCTTTGAGCCAGCAAATTGCCAGCACGGTGCAATGGTCATCGTGCATGGAAGAGATTGCCGAAAGACAAGTGTCTTGCGTGCTTGAAATCGGTGCCGGCTCCGCATTGGCGCGCATGTGGAATGAGCAACACCCGACCATTGCCGCACGCTCTTTGGATGACTTCAAACATCTGCAAGGCGCGCTGAACTGGGTCGGCAATCACACAGATCTTTGAAATGCAAAAAGCTCCCGAAGGAGCTTTCTTGCGGTGCGCCTAGAGCGCCACGTCAGCGGCTTACGACAGCAGCGGCACGCCGGTTTTGGACTGCAACTCTTCCAGGGTCACGCCGGGGGCCATTTCCACGACTTTGATGCCTTCGGGGGTCACGTCCATCACGGCCAAGTCGGTGATGATGCGGTCAACCACGGCTTTGCCGGTCAGCGGCAAGGTGCAAGCGGGCAAAATTTTCAGATCGGTGGTGCCGTCTTTTTTCTTGGCGACGTGCTCCATCAGCACAATCACGCGCTTCACACCGGCCACCAAGTCCATAGCGCCGCCCATGCCTTTGACCATCTTGCCCGGAATCATCCAGTTGGCCAGATCGCCTTGTTCGCTGACTTGCATCGCGCCCAAAATGCTGAGGTTGATTTTGCCGCCGCGAATCATGGCAAAGCTTTCGTGGCTGCCAAACAGCGACGAGCCGGGAATGGTGGTCACGGTTTGCTTGCCAGCATTGATCAGGTCAGCGTCCACGTTCTCTTCGGTTGGGAAGGGGCCGATGCCGAGCATGCCGTTTTCGCTTTGCAGCCAGACTTCTTTGTCAGCAGGCACAAAGTTGGCCACCAGCGTCGGAATGCCGATGCCTAAGTTGACGTAGAAGCCGTCTTGCAGTTCTTGCGCAGCGCGGGCTGCCATTTGGTCTTGAGTCCAGGCCATGATTTACTCTCCTGCCTTTGCGGTGATGGTGCGTTTTTCGATGCGCTTTTCCGGTGTCGGGTTGTGCACGATGCGGTGCACGTAGATGCCGGGCAAGTGAACTTGGTCGGGCTCCATCGCGCCGGTTTCCACCACTTCTTCCACTTCGACCACGCAGATTTTCCCGGCCATCGCGGCGGCGGGGTTGAAGTTGCGCGCCGTCAGGCGGAACTGCAAGTTGCCGGACTTGTCTGCGCGAAAGGCTTTCACCAGCGACACTTCAGGCACCAGCGCACGTTCCATGACATAGGTTTCGCCGTCGAACTCGCGCAGCTCTTTGCCGTCGGCCACGATGGTGCCCACGCCGGTTTTGGTGAAGAAGGCCGGAATGCCAGCGCCGCCAGCGCGCAGCTTTTCAGCCAGCGTGCCTTGGGGCGTGAATTCCAATTCGAGTTCACCGGCCAGATATTGGCGCTCAAATTCTTTGTTTTCGCCCACGTAGGACGAGATCATCTTCTTGATCTGGCGCGTTTCCAGCAGCTTGCCCAAGCCAAAGCCATCAACCCCGGCGTTGTTGGAAATCACGGTCAGGTTTTGCACGCCCGAGTCGCGCAGCGCGTCGATCAAGGCTTCTGGAATGCCACACAGACCGAAACCGCCCACAGCCATCAGTTGGCCATCGGCGACGATGCCCTTGAGGGCTTCGGCGGCGGAGGGATAGAGCTTGTTCACACAGATCTCCTGAAAATTGAAGCCTGAACGATACTACGTATTAACCTACGTAGTAGTCCGTAATGGTGTCCACCTATAGGGCGCAAACACAGCCCGACCTGAACGCAAACAACATGCCATGAACCCGCCCCAATTTGATTACCGCCTCGCCTTTGATTTGGCCCCTGTGGGCTTGGTGCTGTCGCGCAACCGCACCATGGTGGACTGCAACCAGTTAGTGTGTGAGATGTTTGGGGCGCTGCGCGAGCAACTGGTGGGCGAAAGCTTTCAGATCCTGTACCCCAGCGCTGACGAGTACGAGCGCACCGGCCACCGCATTGAGCCGCTGCTGAACCGGCACGGCACCTATTCGGACAACCGCATCATGAAGCGCGTGGATGGCCGCTTCAAAGGCGAGCTGTTTTGGTGCCACGTCACAGGCCGCGCCCTGAACCGCGACGCGCCGCACGAAGCGGGCATTTGGACTTTTGAAGATTTAAGCGCCCAACGCCCGGTGCAAAGCGAACTCACCGCCCGCGAACGCGAGGTGGCCGCGCACTTGCTGGGCGGCCTGACCAGCAAAGAGATCGGCAAAGCGCTGGGCATCAGCCACCGCACGGTGGAAATCTACCGCGCCCGCCTGATGCGCAAGTACCAAGCCAGCACCACGGCGGACTTGGTTCACAAGCTGATGGCGGGGTGAGCGGGCGCGGCGCGGAACCCTCAACCGGCTTTCGGCGGCTCAATCACCTCAGCGGCGGCGCGAAAGCCCTCCACCGCCGCAGGCACGCCGCAGTAGATGGTGGCGTGCAGCAGCACTTCTTGAATTTCAGCCACGGTGGCTCCGTTGTTCAGTGCGCCGCGCACGTGGCCTTTCAGCTCGTTGGACTTGCCCAAGGCGGTGAGCATGGCGACGGTGATCAGGCTGCGGGTTTTCAAGTCCAGGCCGGGGCGCTGCCACACGTCGCCCCAGGCGGCGCGGGTGATGTGCTCTTGGATGGGTTGGGTGAATTCGGTGGCACCGCTCAGGGCGCGTTGGACGAAAGCTTCACCCATCACTTGGGTGCGGATAGCGAGGCCTTTTTCGTACTGGCTGGTCGTGTCAGACATGGGACATCTCCTGAAAAATCAGAACAGCATAATGCCCGCCGAGCACAGCCCCCATCCATCACCAGCCCCCGAGGAGACAACCCCATGAGCCGCTACCCTGCCCCTGAGTTGACCGATCTGCCCGACGACATCCGGGCCAAGGTACTGGAGGTGCAAGAAAAAGCCGGTTTTGTGCCCAACGTGTTTTTGGCGCTGGCGCGGCGGCCTGCCGAGTGGCGCGCCTTTTTTGCCTACCACGACGCGCTGATGGTGCCCGAGTCGGTGGGGCGCAGCAGCGGCCTGACGAAGGGCGAGCGCGAGATGATCGTCACCACCACCAGCGCGGCCAATCACTGCCTGTATTGCGTGGTAGCGCACGGGGCCATCTTGCGCATCTACGAGAAAAAGCCGCTGGTGGCCGACCAAGTCGCCATCAACTACCGCAAGGCCGACATCAGCGAGCGCCAGCGCGCCATGCTGGACTTTGCGATGAAGGTCTGCCAGCAGTCCGACCAGATCAGCGATGCCGACATCGACGCCCTGCACGCCCACGGTTTTAACGACGAGGACGCTTGGGACATTGCCGCTATCACCGCTTTCTTTGGCCTGTCGAACCGCATGGCCAGCTTCAGCGGGATGATGCCCAACCCCGAGTTCTATTTGATGGGCCGTCAGCCCAAGCAAAAGTAAACGGCAGCCTGCGCTTTAGGCACCGGCTGCGGGCGCGTCATCGCTCACCAAGGCGCGCACCCAGTCGGGCAAAGCGATGGCTTTTTGCTTCGGGAAGTCCACCCAAATCGTGGTGGCACCGCCCGCAGCGCAGATCACGCCGGGGTCGGTTTCGCGCTCCATCGTCACCCAGGTTTCAAAGGTGGTGCGGGCCGGGTCGCTGGCGTACATCTTCAGCACCGCCACGTCGGGGTATTCGAGCTGCTTGATGAAGCTGCAAAAGGCGTTGACGATCACCGGGCCTTCGCCGCCGGGGTGTGGTTCGCAGCCAAGCGCACGCAGCCATTCAACGCGGATCATCTCCATGTAGCGAAAGTACAGCGTGTTGTTGACGTGGCCCATCGCGTCCATGTCGCCCCAGCGCACGGGGATGTTCATCTCGTAGACCAATTTTTTGCGGGCGGGGATTTCAAATTTCATCGGTGAGCCTTGATAGAAAAAAGAATGCCCAGCGTGAACAGCACACACGCTGCCAACTGGGGCCAAGAGGGCCAATGGCCGTCGAGCAAAAAGGAATACAGCAGCGCAAACAGCGTTTCGCTCACGATGAGCTGACCGCACAAGCTGGCCGACAGGCGCTGACTGGCCACGTTCCACAGCCAAGTCGCCAGCCACGCCGAGCCCAGCCCTGACACCAAGCAGACCCAGACTGATTGCATAAAGCCGGGCTGCGCCCACAGCGCCTGCGCTGGCGTGCCCAGCGCCAGCCACAGCAGCAGCGCACCGCTGCCGGTGGCCACGCCCAGCCAATTCGACCAATCACTGAGCGAGACCTCGGGGTGACGACGCAGCCAAGTCGCGTTCAGTAAGCTGAATGCCGTCCACGACACCATGCCGGTGACGGCATAGCCGATGCCGCGCAAGAAGTGCGGCGTGGTGTGGGCGGCGCTGGCTGCCGCATCAGCGGCGAGTGTAGGTGTAGGCGCGGGCGTGGCTTGCACCATCAGCGCCAAGCCCGCCGCCGTCAGCAGCAGACCGGGAATCAGCGCGGCCCAGCGCAAGCCGTGAGGCTTGCCCAGCAGCATGATCCACAGCGGAATGGTGCCGATGATGAGGGTCGGCACCTCGGTGCCCGCGTCCCGAATCGCCAACACCAGCAGCCAGTAATAGCCGCTGAAGCCCAGCACACTCAAGGCCAGCGCCCAACCCACTTGCGGCCATGTCGGCCAGCGGCGCTGCCCCGGCATGAGCGCCAACACCAACAGCGACATCGCGCCAAACACCACAAAGCGCCCGGCGGCCAAGTCCACCGACGACAAACCCGCCGTCATGCGCGGCGCAATGAACACCCAACCCCACAAGGCCCCGGCCAACAAGCCAGCCAAAATGCCACCGCCCATACCGGGGTGGCTCCTAACGGGTGAACCGAGACACCCATGCGACAAATCCTGAGCCAACGCGACCTCTGCAAAGCTATGTACAGAGTCGATTGTGCCTGTGAAGCCCTAAAATCTGCCGCACCACAGACGCACCCGACTCCCGCTCTTGCCCCTAGCCCAGCGGAAATTTACCCCCAAAGAGAGACACCATGAACCAGGCAGACATCCTCGCGCAATTTGGCCCCCGTGAAGCCATGGACTACGACGTGGTCGTGGTCGGTGGTGGCCCCGGCGGCTTGGCGACCGCCATCCGGCTCAAGCAATTGGCCGCTGAAAAAGGCACCGAGGTGTCGGTCGTGGTGCTGGAAAAGGGTTCTGAGCCGGGCGCGCACACGCTGTCTGGAGCCATCATGGATCCGCAAGCGCTGACCGAGTTGATTCCCAACTGGAAAGAGCTGGGCGCGCCGCTGAACCAGCCCGTCACCGACGACGTGTTCCTCTTGGCCACCGAAAACGGTGCCACCCGCGTGCCCAACGCCATCTTGCCCGACTGCTTTGACAACCACGGCAACTACATCGTCAGCTTGGGCGCGGTCACGAGTTGGCTGGCGCAGCAGGCCGAAGGCTTGGGCGTGGAAATCTTCCCCGGCTTTGCGGCGGCTGAAGTGCTGTACAACGACGACGGCTCGGTCAAGGGCGTGGCCACCGGCAACCTGGGCGTGGGCAAGGACGGCGAGCCCACCGACAACTTCCAGCTCGGCATGGAACTGCACGCCAAGTACA
>CALMOI010000055.1 GCA_937871735.1 uncultured Comamonadaceae bacterium | reverse complement strand
CGGTGCAGGGCTTGCTGGCCGCCGTCACAACCGCCGCGCCCGAACGACGGCGGCTGGTGCTGAGTTGCGTTGAACACGCGGGCCTGCTGCGGCTGGCGCGTGCGCTGGCGGCGCAAGGCACGCCCGTTGACTTCATGCCCGTGCTGCCCGATGGCCGCTTGGACATGGCCGCCGCCGGGCAGCTCATCGCCCAGCCCGACGTGGCCGTGGTGTCGCTGATGGCGGCCAACAACGAAACCGGCCTGCTGATGCCGCTGCCCGAAGTCGCCGCGCTGACGCAAGCCGCTGGCGTGCGGCTGCATGTCGATGCCACCCAGCTCATCGGCAAGCTGCCATTTGACTTTGCCCGCAGCGGCGCTGACGCGGTGTCTTTTTCCGCGCACAAGCTGCACGGCCCCAAAGGCGTGGGCGCGCTGCTGCTGCGCCAAGGCGTGCCGTTTGCCACGCCCAGCCCCGGCAGCCAAGAGCGTGGCCGACGCGGCGGCACTGAGAATTTGCCCGGCATTGCCGGTTTGGCCGCCGCCCTGACGCTCTTGGGCGACATGCCCGCCGAAGCCGCCCGCCAAGCCACTTTGCGCGATGCGCTGGAACAAGGCTTGGCCGCCGCGCTGCCCGCCACCCACGTCTGGTGCGCTGCGCTGCCGCGCTTGCCCGGCATCAGCTATTTGCGGCTGGGCGAGCTGTCGGCGGACGTGGTGTTGCAGCGGCTGGAACGGCTGGGCGTGGCCGCTGCCTCGGGGGCCGCGTGTTCGTCGGGCGGCAGCCAGCCGTCGCACGTGCTCAGCGCGATGGGCGTGCCTGAAGACCAAGCCTTGGCCGCCGTGCGCCTGTCGCTGGGGCGCGGCACCACCGCCGCCGACATCCAGCATCTGCTGACCGAGTTACCGCCCCTGTTGGCTCCACTGCTGCACGCCGCGCCCAGCGCGTTGCCGTCAGCGTCTCACCCTATTTTTTCACCTTGATCTGGAGCCCCCCATGAAAGTCATGATCCGCAAAGACAGCAAAGGCCAACTGACGGCCTACGTGCCCAAAAAGGATTTGGAGGAGCCCATCGTCTCTATGGATCAGCCCGAGATGTGGGGCGGCTTGGTCACGCTGGGCAACGGCTGGCAGCTTGACCTGCCCGCCATGCCCGAGGGCACCACGCTGCCCATCACCGTAGAAGCCCGGCGCATTGCCGGCGACTGACTCCTAGGATGAACTCCCAACCCCGAGGGCACGCACCATGGCTTTGACCACCGAACACCTGCACACCGCCAGCGAACTGGTGAGCGCCGCCGCCAGCCTGCGTGAAGCCGCCAGCCAGTGGCGCGAACGCTTTCCCGCCATCCGCACCGTGCTGGTCGATGCCTTGGACATGCGCGGCGAAACCCCGGCCCTCACCTTGGGCGCACGCAAGGTCTACCTGGCCGCCACCGACGGCCACTGCTGGAGCGTGACGCAAGAAGCCGCGCAAGCCAGCGCCTTGATCTTGACCCAAGACTGAAAGGACGCGCCGTATGGACACCGACACCGAAGAACTCATCGCCTTGTCCGAGCCTGAATGCGGCTCGCGTGAGTTGGAGCTGATCAGCAGCGTGCTGTACTCGGGCCGCTGGAGCGATGGCGTGATGCTCGAATCCTTCGAGGCCGCTTTCGCCAACTGGGTCGGGCGCAAGTACGCGCTGGCCGTCAGCAGCGGCACGCTGGGCGTGTGGATCACCTTGCGCGCTTGGGGCATCGGGCCTGGCGACGAAGTGGTGTGCGCCTCGCACTCGTGGCATCAGGTAGCGCAGGCCATCACGCTGATCGGGGCCACGCCCGTGTTTGCCGACATCAACTACTGGACGGGCTGCCTCAGCGCAGAAAAGGCCGCGCTCAAAATCACCGAGCGCACCAAAGCCATCTTGGCCGGTAACACCAACGGCCACCCCGCCGACTGGACTGCCCTGCGCGCGCTGGCCGACCAGCACCGCCTGCACCTGCTGGAAGACAGCACCGAAGCCTTGGGCTCGCGCTACCGGGGGCACAACGTCGGCAGCTTTGGCGATGTGGCGGTGTTCGACTTCTCGCAGCCCTCGTCGCTGTGTACCGGCGAAGGCGGCATGGTCGTCACCGACAACGAGAACCTGTTCCACGAACTGCGCTACCTGCGCCAGCGCCGCTTGGCCGATCGCAACTCGGTGTCGGTGGGCTCGCGGGTGCCGCTGCAAGCGGGCATGAGCGAGATCAGCGCCGCGCTCGGGCTGGCGCAACTGGCCACGATGGAAGAGCGGCTGGCGATCCGCAAGCGCGTGCAAGGCTGGTACGAGGCCGAAATGCAAAGCTTTGAAGGCATCAAGCCGCCCTACATCGCCGAAGGTGTGGACGAGGTGCATTGGATGCTCTACGTCGTTCACTTGGGCAAGCGCTTCAGCGGCAGCGCCCGCACCCAGATGATTGAAGACTTGCGCTCCGGCGGCATTGAAACCGCTGCCTACAGCCACCCGCTGCACCAGCAGTTCTTCTACATGAACACCGGCGACAGCATAGGCCGCAAGCGCGGCTGGCTGGCCGACACCGACCGCATCGGCGACCGCGCTTTGGCGCTGCCGCTGCACACCCAGCTGGACAGTTCGCAAGTGAAGTTCATCGTCAAAACGCTCAAAGACACCTCCCTCAACGTGGGTGCCGGAGCGGCCATTTACTAAGCCTTTACGAGGACACTCCCCATGACCGATGTGATCGACCGCCTGGCCACCGAGCTGCAAACGGGCCAGCTCATCCCCTACCTGGGGCCGGAGATGCTCTCACTGTGCAGCGATGTGCAAGTGCCTGCCCGTCCGCTGGACTTGGCCACCTTCATGACCGCCAAGGTCAGCGTGCCGCACAAAATTCGCAAGCGCTTGACGCAAGCGGCCCAATTCATCGAGAACTTCAAGCACCGCAAATCAGTGGTGCATTTGATGAACGAGGCTTTTGCCAGCACGCCCGCGCCGTCAGAGCTGCACTTGGCGCTGGCCGCCAGCGGCGCAGGCGTGTGGGTGGACACCTGGTACGACGACACGCTGGCTGCCGCGCTGGCGCAAACCCGCCCCAGCGGCGACTGGGTGCAGATTCAAGGCTTGTCCCAATCCGAACACTTTGGCCGCTGGACAGGCGCTTACGCCAGCGACGGCAGCGCCCTTGAAGCCCTGCCCGAAGGCGACAGCCGCCCCATCTTGTACAAGCCCATCGGCAGCCACGGCCCGGCGGGCAACTACTTGGTGTCTGACAGCGACTATGTGGAAGTGCTGACTGAAATCGACATCCAAACCCCGATTCCTGCCGCCGTGCAGGCGTGGCGCACGGGCCGCAACTTCCTGTTCATCGGCTGCCGCTTTGACGACCAGCTCACGCGCAGCTTTGCGCGCCAGATCATGAAGCGCTCGTCAGCCCAACACTGGGCGGTGCTGCCCGATGAGCCTACCCGCATGGAGCTGCGCTTTTTGGAAGAGCAAGGCATCACCCGCATCAACCTGTCGCTGGCCGAGTTTGCGACGCAACTGGTCGCGGCGCTGCAACCCGCTGCGGTGGCGGCCTGAAACGGCTTGCAGCCCCTCCAACAAACACCCGTTTTTTCAACCCACCCACGACGCAAGTCCCCTCCACCATGACCACCTTGACCGTAATGCCCTCCGGAAAAACTTACGACGTTGCCGCTGGCACCACCTTGCTGCAAGCGCTGATGGACGCAGGCGAGCCCGTGCAGCACAAGTGCGACGGCAAAGCCAAGTGCGGCTCTTGCCACCTGTTTGTGCAAGAAGGCCGCAAAACCTTGTCCAAAATCCAAAAGCTGGAAAACGAAATGCTCGACACCTTGGTCGGCATCGGCTCCAAGTCGCGTCTGGCTTGCCAAGCGGTGCTGGGCACCGAGCCGGTCACGGTCGAACTGTTGAGCTTCGTTTAAGTTCAGCGAGCGCCCCGCCATGAGCGCCGTGGTCACGCCCATCACTGCCCACCCGTCCCGCATCTTGGATGTGGTGATTGTGGGAGCCGGTCTGTGTGGACTGGCCTTGGCACGCACGCTGGCCGCGCGCGGCCTGTCGCTGCAAGT
Organism: uncultured Comamonadaceae bacterium; assembly: GCA_937871735.1. Lineage (GTDB taxonomy): Bacteria > Pseudomonadota > Gammaproteobacteria > Burkholderiales > Burkholderiaceae_C > CALMOI01. Next base: position 1,866 of record CALMOI010000055.1, on the reverse strand, counting down.
GCTGGAAGCACGCGAGCGCCTGGGTGGACGCGCCCACACGCTGACCTGCCCGCACACCGGGCAAGCCGTGGACATGGGGCCGACTTGGTTGTGGCCCGACACCGAACCGCGCATCGCCGCGCTGCTGCACAGCTTGGGCTTGCCCACCACCGCGCAGCACGACCCCGGCGACGCGCTGTGGCTGACCGACCCCAGCCAAGCGCCCGAACAGCGCTTGGGCGCAGCGGGCAGCATCCACGTGGGCGCACAGCGCATCACCGGCGGCGTGACGCAACTGGTGAATGCACTGGCTGCCAGCTTGCCTGCGGGCAGCGTGCGCCTGAACACGCCCGTCCACACGCTGCGCGATTTCGGCAGCTACTTGGAAGTGACCACGCCCACCGGCTTGCCCGTGCGCGCACGCCAAGTCGTGTTGGCCATGCCGCCGCGCATGATCAGCACCCACCTGAGTTTTGAGCCGCCGCTGCCCGCCAGCGTGCAGGCCGCCCTGCAAGCCACGCCGACCTGGATGGCGGCGCAGGCCAAATCCGTCACCACCTTTGCCCAGCCGTTTTGGCGCGCAGCGGGCCACTCGGGCAACGCCTTGGTACGCCACCCGCAAGCCATGCTGGCCGAAGTGTTTGACCTGAGCACCCTGCCCGCTGGCGCTTTGGGCGGCTTTGTCGCCTTGAACGCCGCGCAGCGCGACCAGTTCCGCCGCAGCCTGCCGTTGCTGATCGAAAGCCAACTGGCGCAGCTCTACGGCATTGCGGCGCAAAGCGGTCACGCCTACTTCATGGACTGGGCCGAAGAGCCCTGGACATGCAGCGCCGCCGACCGCAGCGAGATCCAGAATCAACCCGCGCAAGCCGATCCCTGCTTGCGCCGCCCGGTGTGGGCCGGGCGCTTGCATCTGGGCAGCAGCGAAACCGCCGCCCACGGCGCAGGTCACATGGAAGGCGCACTCGAAACCGCCGACCGCCTCGCCCACCAACTGCTGGCCACCGCCGCGCAAGCGCACTGGGCGCAGTCGGTGGCCCTGGCCGCCAACGATGCCGCCAGCCCCGCCGACCACGCCAGCGCCCTCGCCGCCTTTCACACCCGCGTGCAAGCCTTGCGCGCCGCCGCGCCCGAGCACTACCGCCAGCACCTGGCCCGCTTGTTGGCCGCGCAGCACCACGAACAACTCACCCAACGCGCCTTGCTGGCAGCGGCAGACTTGACCTACAGCGCCGCCTTGCTGGCACTCGATGCCGCCTTGCCCGCACTCAACACCGCCGCCAGCGAAACCGGAGCCGGTCGCCACCCGCTGACCCCGACGCTGCTGGCCGCCTTCAGCGGCTGGAACCAAGAGCTGATCGACACCGCGCTGGCCCACAACAGCAGCTCGTGCGCGCTATCGAACTTCCCGCAAGAGCACCAGCCCGATGCCGAACTGCGCCGCGCCATCAGCTTGGACTTGGCCGCCGCGTGGCGCGAATTCGCGCTGGAGCTCAACACCCGCTTGCTGCAAGCCCTGCCCCCGGCAGCTGCGCCCGCGCCCATCCCCGTTCCCTTGCGTTGAGGCCCACGTCATGCCCGCATCCACCATGAGCACCCACCTTCTGAGCAGCGCCCTGTTGGGCATCGTCGAACAAGCCGGTTTAGGGGTGGTGACGCTGATTGAAAACCTAGAGCGCGACGAGCTGCTGCGCTCGCGCCTGACGCGCTATGAAGTGCAGCGCCAGCTCAAAACCTTGGCCGACAGCCTCGGGCAAATCATCCCGCCCGACCGCCAGCTCATGCCCGAGCTGGACTGGGACGGACGGCAAAGCATGCGTGCGCCGCTGTCCACCCTCACGCCCAGCCCCGCACTGGACGAAGCCGTGTGGTGCGCCTGAACGTCCT
>CALMOI010000054.1 GCA_937871735.1 uncultured Comamonadaceae bacterium | reverse complement strand
CGCCGCCCAAGGTGCTCTGCGCCACGGCGTGCTGTACGACTTGCTCGACCGCGAGCACGCCCAAACCGACATGCGCGCCACCACAGTGCAGCGCCTGACGCAAAAGTTTGCGGTGGACACCGAACAAGCCAACCGCGTGAGCCAAGTCGCCGAGCAGTTGTTTGCACAAATGCAGCCCCCACAACCAGCGCACCACGGCGACCGATCTGTGCGCAAAGTGGCTTGGACGGCGCAACTGCACGAAATTGGCTCCCAAATTTCGCACAGCGAGTACCACAAGCACGGGGCCTACATCCTTGACAACGCCGATGCACCCGGCTTTTCCCACGCCGAATTGCACCGTTTGAGCCAATTGGTGCTGGGCCACAGAGGCAAGCTGCGCAAGGTTGAAACGAGCTTGGAAGATCCAGTATTTGCCCAGCAACTGCTGGCTTTGCGGCTGGCCGTGATCTTGTGCCACGCCCGCCGTGACCCCGATTTGGAAGGCATGACGCTAGAAAGCCACCTGAACACCGCCAAGCGTTTCGCCTTGAGCGTGCGCAGCGGCTGGGCCGAGGCTTGGCCGCAATCCACCCACTTGCTGCGCGAAGAAGTCATCGCATGGCAAAAAATGGGCTGGAACTTGCTGCTGAACGGCGTTTAAAGGCGCTGCACGGGCGGGATTCACCTCCCGCCCATGCGGCAGCAAAGCGTGCTTGCTGGTCACTCAAATCAAAACGGTATAAACTGTATACACGGTTTTACCGATTTTTATCTTGGAGATCTCATGAGCAACACCCGCAAAAATCCCGCCCCCGTCACCGACACCCCGGTCGAACTGACCGCCGCTGCGCCCGAAGCCGTCAGCGCCCCTGAAGTCATCGCACCCGAAGTCGTCGCCAAGCCCAAAGCTGCGCGCAAGACCAGCGCCAAGGCCAAGCCCAGCGCCAAAGTCGCTGCTGAGTTGCCCGTCGCCCCCGCCGTCGAAGAAGCTGAAGCCATCAGCACCGAAGAAACCGCCGACAAGCACAGCAAAGCCAAAAAGCCCAAGCTGGTGCGCGACAGCTTCACCATCCCGAAAACCGAATACGCCGTGCTGGATGAGCTGAAAGACCGCGCCACCCAACTGGCGCTGCCCGTGAAAAAGAGCGAGTTGCTGCGCGCTGGCATCAAGGCGCTGGCCGCGATGAGCGATGCAGCTTTTGTCGCCACCTTGGGCACCGTGCCAGCCATCAAAACCGGCCGTCCGAAGAACGACAAGGTTTGAGCGTCAGAGCAGCTCGGGCGTTTGCACCGTGACCAAGATGGTCTGCGCTTGCTCGTCGCGGTCACGACTGCGCAGCCACCAAACTGCGCCTTTGCGCACCGAGCAGTCTTCGGCCTGCATGCCCAGCAAGCGCGACACCACTTGACCCAGCAGCGGCTGATGGCCCACCACCAGCACCGGCATCCGCGAATTGGGCCAGCCCGTCAACTCCAGCAGTTCATCGACGGTGCAGCACTCCGGTGCCAGCTCGGCGCGGAGTTTGTATTTGCGGTTCAGCGGCACCACCGTCTGCTCGGTACGCCGAGCTGGGCTGCACAGCACGCGCACGCCATCGGGCAGTTGCCGATCGAGCCAACTGGCCATGCGCAGGGCGTGTTTTTCGCCACGCGGGGTGAGGACGCGCTCTAAGTCGATGCCGCCGTCCACCAAGTCATGCGCTTCGGCATGTCGCCACAAAATCAAGTCCATCATCGTCCTGCAAGTTTGCCCTCGGGGGCGGCGTAGCGAACCATCAAGGCCGCTTGTGCGCCCGGCCCCGGCGGCTTGGTCAAATTGACGCGGCGGTAGGTGCCATCCGCACCCTCCCCCGCCACCATGTCCCAGGCATCGCGGGCATCGTGCAGGTAGGCCACCAAACACTCGTCGATGATGCGCTGGCGCAGCGCCACATCGGTCACCGGCCACGCCAGTTCGACACGACGCAGCATGTTGCGATTCATCCAGTCGGCGCTGGACAGGTACAGCTCTTGCGCCTCGCCTTCGCGGAAGTAAAACACCCGTGAATGCTCCAAAAAGCGGCCAATCACCGAGCGCACGCGGATGTTGTCCGTGCGCCCCGGCAGGCCAGCGGGCAACATGCACGCGCCGCGCACGATCAAGTCGATTTTCACGCCCTGCTGACCAGCGGCAATCAGCGCGTAGATCAGCGCCTCGTCGGTCAGCGCATTCATTTTGGCGACGATGCGCGTGTCTTTGCCCAGCGATGCCGCACGGCCCAGCGCTTGGATTTTGGCAATCATCTTGCGGTGCAAGCTGAACGGTGCCAGCAGCAATTTGTGCATCCGGGGCAAGCGGCTTTGGCTGGCGATGTGGACGAACAAGTGATCCATGTCCGCTGTGAGCTGCGCATCTGCCGTCAAATAACTCAGGTCGGTGTAGAGCTTGGCGGTGCGCGGGTTGTAGTTGCCGGTGGACAAATGACCGTAGCGCTTGAGCAGCTTGCCCTCGCGCCGCGTCACCAACAGCATCTTGGCGTGGGTTTTCAGGCCGACCACGCCGTACACCACTTGCGCGCCA
>CALMOI010000053.1 GCA_937871735.1 uncultured Comamonadaceae bacterium | reverse complement strand
GTTGGGCTCGCGGCCTTCCTTGATGGCGGCGAAGAATTCGCGGTCTTGCAGTTCGATGCCGTTCATGCTGACGGCGACTTGCGACACATCGATCTTTTCTTCCTTGCCGGTGTACAGGTCGTCGTAGCGCGCCAGATAGGTCGCGGTGTCGCCGATGTAGCGGAAGTACGTGCCCAGCGGGCCATCGTTGTTGAACGACAGGCTCAGGGTACAGATCGCGCCGTTGGCGGCTTTGAGCTGGATGCTCATGTCCATCGCGATGCCCAGCACCGGGTGGATCGGGCCTTGGATGGCGTTGGCTTGCACGATGGGGCTATTGGCTTGGTAAGCGAACAAGTCCACGGTATGGGCGGCGTGGTGCCACAGCAAATGATCTGTCCAGCTGCGGGCTTGGCCCAGCGCGTTGGTGTTGGTGCGGCGGAAGAAGTAGGTTTGCACATCCATTTGCTGGATGTTGAATTCGCCCGCCGTGATCTTTTGGTTGACGTACTGGTGGCTGGGGTTGAAGCGGCGGGTGTGGCCACACATGGCGACCAGGCCGGTTTGCTGTTGCAGCGCCACGACTTCTTCAGCGCCCTTCAGACTGTCGGCCAGCGGGATTTCGACCTGCACATGCTTGCCCGCCTTCAGGCAAGCCAGGGTTTGCTCGGCGTGCATTTGCGTCGGGGTGCAGAGGATGACGGCATCCACTTCGGGCAGCGCCAGCGCGTCGGCCAGTTCGGTGGTGACGTGGCCGATGCCGTACTTGGCAGCGACTTCGCGGGTCTTTTCCAGATCGCGGCTGATGAGGGAAACCACTTCCACACCGTCGATGTTCTTAATGCCGTCCAAGTGCTTGATGCCAAAGGCACCCGCGCCAGCCAAGGCGACTTTGATGGTTTTGCTCATGAGAGGTTTACTCCTTGTTTTCCAAAATCAGGTGGCCCACGGCGGTGTTGCTGGCGGGCACATGGTAGAAGCGGTGCTTGACTTCGGGGGCCGGGCCACCGGCCACGTCGGCCATTGCGCCACGGGCGATCAGCCACATGACCAGCTCAATGCCTTCGCTGCCCGCTTCGCGCACGTAGTCGATGTGCGGGGTTTCCGAGCAGCCTTGCGGGTCGGCAATCAGCTTGTCCAGCCAAGCGTTGTCCCACTCGCGGTTGATGAGGCCCGCGCGTGCGCCTTGCAACTGGTGGCTCATGCCGCCTGTGCCCCAGATGTGGACGTTGATGTCTTCGTCAAACGATTCCACCGCTTTACGAATGGCTTGGCCCAGTTGGAAAC
>CALMOI010000052.1 GCA_937871735.1 uncultured Comamonadaceae bacterium | reverse complement strand
CACCGGGCTGTGGCCCGGCAGCCTGCTTGGCCCGTTTGTTCAGCCGCCGCTGCCATTGGGCGGGTTGCAGGTCACGCAGCTGGGGGGGCAGGGCGGCCAACGGGTGGTTGTAGCTGTAGAGCTGGTTGACGACCCAGGCGTCGCGGCTGCTGGCAGCGTGGGCGGCGGGCGCGGTGGCGGCCAGCCAAGCGGTGGAGACGGCTAGCACGAGCTGGCGGCAAGAAAATTGAAGGACGCGCATGGAATACCTTGGTATGCAAAGTGAGGATGAACTCGGCATGCTAGACAGCGCAGATCGCAGGCGTGTGACAGACAGCCAGACAGTCGCTTCACCACGGTGTTTGCGCGAAGCGGGCCACCAAAAAGTCCAGCAGCGCCCGCACGGCGGGGGCGAGGTGTTTGCGCGAGGGGTACAGGGCGTGGATGGTCATGCTGGGCAGTTGCCAGTCGGGCAGCACGGCTTGCAGTTCGCCGCTGCGCAGCAGCGGGTTGACCAAGTAGGTCGGTTGCAGGCTGATGCCGCCCCCAACCAACGTGGCGCGCAGCAAGGTGGTGACTTCGCTGGCGCTGAAAGGGCTGCTGACGTGGACGGGCACGCTGACGCCATCGCGCGTCAGCGTCCAGATGCTTTTGCCAAAGTTGGCGTAGCTCAGGCAGCGGTGGCGGGCCAAGTCGGCGGGGGCTTGCGGCGTGCCGTGTTCGGCCAGATAGTCCGCCGACGCCACCAGCACCGAATCGCAGCGCGCCAGCGGGCGCGAGATCAGCACCGGGTCGGGCTCGCTGCTGATGCGAATCGCCAAGTCGATGCGGCGCTCGACCAAGTTGAGCGGGCCTTCGCTCACGTCCAGGTCGATTTTGAGTTGGGGGTGCAGCTTCAGAAAGTCGGCGATGGCGGTGGCCAGTTGGGCGTAGCTCAGCGACATGCTGCACGTCAGCCGCAGTTGGCCGCGCAGCGCGCCTTCGGTGCGGGCGGTTTCTTCTTCGATGTTTTCGGCCAGGGCCAGCATTTGCTGGCTGCGGCGCAGGCAGTGCTCGCCCGCATCGGTCAGGGTCACGCTGCGGGTGGTGCGTTGCAGCAGCCGGGCGTTGAGCCACTGCTCCAGCTCGGCCACGTAGCGCGTGACCATGGCGCGCGACATGTCCAGCCGCTCGGCGGCGGCGCTGAAGCTGCCGGTAGCGGCCACCTCGGTAAAGACGCGCATGGCGGTGAGTCGATCCATGATTTGCTCAATTTTTGCAACAGATAAGCCCAGTTTATCGGGTTTATCTGGCCGATATTTGTCCATAAACTAGCTGACATCTGATTGCAACCCCTTATCCTGATTGGAGCTTTGTCATGATCCGTACTTCTGTTGTCGCCGCCACCCTGGCCTTGGTGTTCACCGCTGCCCACGCCGCCCAGCCCTTGCAAATCAAGGTCTACAACGGCGATGACGCCAGCTTTAACGTCAATTCCACCTTGGTCTACGGCGAGACCGAGGCGATGGTGATTGACGCTGGCTTTACCCGCGCCGACGCCCTGCGCATTGCCGCCAACGTGCTGGACAGCGGCAAGTCGCTCAAGACCATCTACGTCAGCCAAGCCGACCCGGACTACTACTTTGGCGTGGAAACGCTCAAAGAAATCTTTCCGCAAGCTCAGGTGCTGACCACTCCGGCGGTGCTGGCCAAGCTCAGCGCCAAGGTGGCGGGCAAGGTGGCTTTCTGGGGCCCCAAGATGGGTGTTAACGCCCCGCGCACCCCGGTGCTGCCCCAAGCCATGAGCGGCACCACGCTGACGGTGGACGGCCAGACCGTGGAAATCCGAGGCACCCAAGGGCTGCTGGCGCACCGCCCGTATGCCTGGATTCCGTCGATCAAGGCCATCGTCGGCAACATCGGCGTGTTTGGCGCATCCCATGTCTGGACGGCAGACACCCAAAGCGTGGCCGAGCGCAGCGCCTGGGTGACCCAATTGGACGAGATGGCCGCGCTGCAACCCCAAGTGGTGGTGCCCGGCCACATGCGCCCCGGCACGGCTCTGGACATCAGCGCCGTGACCTACACCAAGGGCTATTTGCAAACCTTTGAACAAGCCGCCAACAGCGCCAAGAACAGCGCCGAGTTGATCGAGACCATGAAAGCCGCTTACCCGGCCATCCCCGCCAACCTGTCGCTGAGCATCGGGGCCAAGGTCATCAAGGGTGAGATGAAGTGGTGAGTCTGGTCACCCAGTGAACGCCCGCCAGCCGAGGTTTATCCTCGCGCCATGACCACATGGATTGAGGCACGGGCCGACACTTGGACTGACTATTGGGTGCGCGTGCGCCGCTGCGCGGGCACGCGGGACGAGGCGCAGGCGTTTTGCGTCAATCTGTCCCTGCCGTCCGCTTTGATACCGCCCGACGCCACGCGCACTTGCCGCCTGCCCACCCCCAACGAGTGGGAGTGCGCCGCCAAGGCGTGGAGCGGCCAGCGCAGCGGCGCTTACATCACCTGGATGCAGCAGCATTACAAAGTCCCCGGCCTGGACGACCGCATCACCCCCGACCAAATCCGCACCTACCGCGAAGGCTACGCCCGCATCGCCGAACTGCCGCCCAACGAGATCGGCCTGTGCGGCCTGCTGGGTCACGCCCGCGAGTGGTGCGCCGCCGCGCCCGGCCCCCAGGGCGACGGGGCGGGC
>CALMOI010000051.1 GCA_937871735.1 uncultured Comamonadaceae bacterium | reverse complement strand
CAAATCTACGAATTCCTCGGCTACAGCGTGCCCGCTTTGGTCATGACGGGCAACACCGAGCCCGAGGTGAAAGACAAGCTTGCCCAGCACGGCTTGTCCGTGGTGTACAAGCCCGTGTCGTCCGTGAAGCTGCGCGAGGTGCTGGCGACGATGCTGGCTTGAGCGGTGGCTTTAGTTTTTGCGCTTCATGTGCCGATCCCAGTGGTCGAGCACATTTTTGATGCGATCTTGCAGCGTGCCGGGCAGTTGCAAGGGTTTGGTTTGGTCAAGTAACAACTTCGCCATCACCGAACGGCCTAGTTTGTGCAGCGGGCTGTTCATCGATGAAGATCCTGGCCATAGCCCGGCCAAACCTTGTACTGTGGCCAACAATGCGCGAAAAGCGGTTTCGACCAACCACGGTACCCGCGAGCGCAGCCCCAAGTCTTGCGACGTGACGGGGCCGCACAGGTGCTGCGTCATCAGTTGCGGGAAGCTGCTGGTGATCCAGCCGGGCAGGGCGGCGCTCATGGTGTTGATCAGCGCTTTGGCCAGGGCCGGGCGCGCATCGGGCCGGATTTGACGCTTTCGGCCTCGCGTTTGCAGGCGCTCGAACAGCACGGCGGCTTCTTCCATGCTGTCGGCCATCAGCGCGCGCTCCACGCCCAAGATGTGGCCGACCACGTTCCATGCGTGCAGGTAAGCGTCTTCGTCCAAGGGGCGCAGTTGCACGCCCAACTTGCGCAAGCCGCGCATGAACACGTAGCTGAAGGTCAGCAGCGTGTAGGCCAGCTCTTCTTGGTTGCAGGGCAGGCCGCGCTCTTTGAAGTCCCAGCCCATGCAAGACAGGGCTTGGTACATGTTGGTGTCAGCCTGCACGCCCGGTGTGGCGGCAATAGAGCCGGTTGCCGACTGAATGCCCAGCACCGCTTGCGGCGAGCCATGCAAAATTTGGTAGCGAATGGTGGCGTGAATCAAACGCACCTTCAAAATTTGCGCAATGCCGCTGCCGTGCTCGCCCATCAAGCCTTCGTCGGTCATGACCGGGAAGACCATCGCCGCTGTGGCGCGGACGCGGTATTCGGTGTGTGCGGTGAGTTGGCTGGTGGTTTGCAGCACCGCCGCCAAGTCGGGTACCACGTAGCACTCGGGCAAGCTGGCGCAAAACAGCAAGATGCACGACAGCACGCCGTGCTCCATGAACAGCGACTCGGCCAGCTGCACGCGGGCCACATCCGCCCATTCGGGCAGCTTTTGCCCTTCGCGCACATAGTCGGCGAGCGCTTGCGCCACATCGGGCGGCAAATCGGTGGCTTGCGGCCGCCAATCGACCAAGCTTTGGTTGTCTTGCCACGTCGTGAACAGCCGGGTGACCGCTGCCAGTCGCTGCTGCTGCTGTTTGCGTTCAGCGGGGGTGGTGGGCCAAGGGCCCAAGATGCGGCTGACGGTGTTGTCAGCCAGCGGATCGGCGCGGTAGCGGCTGCGCTCTAGCTGCACGTCATCGGGCAGCGCGTTGAGCAACTCGGATGGCAATGAAACCATAGTGAACTCCCTGAAGACTGCTGGGGCTTCACCGTTGCTGACGCACCCGCCGCAGTTCATCGAAGATCAGCGCCATTGCCCCAAGGGTGATGCCGCAGTCCGCCACGTTGAAAGCCGGGAAATGCCAGTTGGCCCAGTGAAAGTCTAGATAATCTATCACATAGCCGTACATCACCCGGTCGAGCACGTTGCCCAGCGCGCCGCCCAAGATGCTGCTCAGGGCAAAAGCGAACAGTTTTTGCCCCGGATGCGAGCGCAGCATCCACACAATGAACACTGCCGCGCCCACGCCCAACGCCGTGAAAAACCAGCGTTGCCAGCCGCCCGCACCGGCCAAAAACGAAAACGCCGCACCGTGGTTGTGCGCCCGCACCAAGTTGAAAAACCCGGTGTAGGCCGTGCTTTCGCCCCATTGGTAGGTGTTGATGATCAGCAGCTTGGTGATTTGGTCTAGCACCAGCACCACCAGCGCCCAGCCCAGCCAAGGCAGCGAACTGGTGCTGCCTGAGCCCGGTTTGCGCGCCACCATCAGGCCACCTGACGGGTTTCACCCGCTCCGTAGAGGTTGCTGGTGCAGCGACCGCACAGGGTGGGGTGCGCCGCATCGTGGCCCACGTCATCGCGGTAGTGCCAGCAGCGTTCGCATTTGACGGCGGTGCTGGGTGTGACGGTCACGGCCAGCGCATCGCTGCCCACCGCGCCGTCCACCACGCTGGCGGCAGAGGTGATGGTGACGAACTTCAAGTCCTCACCCAAGCTGCGCAGCAGTGCGGCATCGTCGGCAGCTGCCGTGATGACCAGCGTGGCTTGCAGCGCCGAGCCCACTTTGCCGTCGGCGCGCAAAACTTCGATTTCCTTGTTCGCCACGTCGCGGATCTCGCGGATGCGGTTCCACTTGGCCAGCAGCGCCGCGTCGGGCGTGCCCAAGTCCGCGTAGGTTTCGATGAAGATCGAGTCCGAATGGCCGATCACTTGCCATGCCTCTTCAGCGGTGAAGCTCAGGATCGGGGCGATCCAGCGCACCATCGCCTCCAGCACGTGG
>CALMOI010000050.1 GCA_937871735.1 uncultured Comamonadaceae bacterium | reverse complement strand
CGCCTTGCTGTGGGACAAGCAAGTGGATCGCCACGCCCAACGCGAAGCCGAAGCCGCCCGTGTTGCGCAAAAGCCCTACGTCTACCAAACTCAGGGCTGATCGCCACACCACCTGCGGCGCGCGGTATCCGGCTGGGCATGACCACCTCTCTTCTCACGCCGCTGGCCGAGCCGCCCGCAGCTTCGGCTGTGGCCGACCCGTTGGCGCGTCTGTATGGCGAGCCCATGTTCACGCTGCCCAGCGACTTGTACATCCCGCCCGATGCGCTGGAGGTGTTTCTTGATGCCTTTGAGGGGCCGCTGGATTTGCTGCTGTACCTGATCCGCAAGCAAAACTTCAACATCTTGGACATCCCGATGGCCAGCGTGACGCGCCAGTACCTCGGTTATATCGAGCAACTGCGCCGCCACAACCTAGAGCTGGCCGCCGAGTACCTGTTGATGGCGGCGATGCTGATCGAGATCAAGTCCCGCATGTTGCTGCCGCCGCGCAAGTTGGCCGACGCGCCCGAACCCGACGACCCGCGTGCCGAGTTGGTGCGCCGTCTGCTGGAATACGAGCAAATCAAGCGCGCCGCCAGCCAGATCAACGCGCTGCCGCAACTGGGGCGCGACTTTTTTGGCGTGCAAGTTCACATCGAACAAGCGCTCGCGCCGCGTCTGCCTGAGGTGAATCCGCAAGATTTGCACGCGGTATGGCAAGCCATGCTGCACCGCGCCAAGCTGGAGCAACGCCACCACATCAGCCGCGAAGCCCTGAGCGTGCGCGAGCACATGAGCTTGGTGCTGCGCAAGCTGCAAGGGCGGCGCTTTTTGGAATTTGAAGCGCTGTTTGACCCCAGCCAAGGCGCACCCGTGTTGGTGGTCACCTTCATTGCGCTGCTGGAGCTGGCCAAGGAAATGCTGGTCGAAATCACCCAAGCTGCCGCCTTCGCCCCTATTTACGTGCGGCTGGCTTACACCCCCGTTTGAGGGGCGCTGGCCCCGTTTTACCCACCATCTGCGTCCTTTGCGTGAACCCCTGTCATGGCTGAAACCTCCTCCTTGTTTGATGTGTTGATTGTGGGCAGCGGCCTGGCCGGGTTGACCGCCGCGCTGAATTTGGCACCCACGCACCGCGTCGCTGTCATCACCAAATGCGCCTTGGGCGACGGCTCCAGCAGCTGGGCGCAAGGCGGCATTGCTGCTGTGCTGGGCGAGGGCGACAGCTTCGAGTCCCACGTCGACGACACCTTGGTCGCCGGAGCCGGTCTGTGCGACGAAGCCGCGACCCGCTTTGTGGTGGAAAACGCCCCGGTCAGCATCGCTTGGCTGCAAGAGCTGGGCGTGCCCTTTTCGCGTGAAGACGGCCAGTTGCACCTGACCCGCGAAGGCGGCCACAGCCAGCGGCGCATCGTCCACGTCACCGATGCCACCGGGGCCGCCGTGCAGCGCACCTTGATTCAGCGCGTGCGTCAAACCCCCAACATCACACTGCTCGAACACCACACGCTGGTGGACTTGATCACCAGCGCCAAACTGGGCCTGCCGGGCGACAACCAATGTTTGGGCCTGTACGCGCTGGACGCAGCCACTGACAGCGTCGTCACCTTCCGTGCGCCGCAGACGATTTTGGCGACCGGCGGCACCGGCAAGGTCTACCGCTATACCACCAATCCCGACACCGCCACCGGCGACGGCATTGCCGCCGCGTGGCGCGCAGGCTGCCGGGTGGCGAACATGGAATTCATCCAGTTCCACCCGACTTGCCTGTACCACCCACACGCCAAATCGTTCTTGATTTCCGAAGCCGTGCGCGGTGAAGGCGGACGGCTGCTGCTGCCCGACGGCACCCGCTTCATGCCCCAGCACGACCCGCGCGCCGAACTGGCCCCGCGTGACGTGGTGGCTCGCGCCATCGACTTTGAAATGAAAAAGCACGGCTTGGATTGCGTGCATCTGGACATCTCGCACCAGCCGCCCGAATTCATCCGCGAGCACTTTCCCAACATCCATGCGCGTTGCTTGGAGCTGGGCATCGACATCACCCGCGAGCCGATTCCGGTCGTGCCCGCCGCGCACTACACCTGCGGCGGCGTGCTGACCGACTTGGCCGGTCACACCGACTTGGTGGGCCTGTACGCCATCGGCGAAACCACCTGCACCGGCTTGCACGGCGCAAACCGGCTGGCCAGCAACTCGCTGGTGGAATGCATGGTGTTTGCCCGCGCCGCCGCCAAAGCCATCGTGCGCCAACCGCTGCCCATGCCGCCCGCCTTGCCCGACTGGGACGACAGCCGCGTCACCGATGCGGACGAAGTGGTCGTCATCTCCCACAACTGGGACGAGCTGCGCCACTTCATGTGGGACTACGTGGGCATCGTGCGCACCAACAAACGGCTGGAGCGCGCCGCGCACCGCATCGCGCTGCTGCAAGGCGAGATTCAGGAGTTCTACGCCCAATTCCACGTCAGCCGCGACTTGCTGGAGCTGCGCAATTTGGTGCAAGTGGCTGACTTGATTGTGCGCAGCGCCCAAGCCCGCCACGAAAGCCGGGGCCTGCACTTCAGCCGCGACTACCCCGATTTGCTGCCGCAAGCCCTGAACACCGTGCTGACCCCACCCGCTGCCGAGACATTGCCATGACCTACAGCGTCAAAGAAATTTTCTACACCCTGCAAGGCGAGGGCGGCCAAGCCGGAATGCCCGCCGTGTTCTGCCGCTTTGCGGGCTGCAACCTGTGGACGGGCCGCGAAGCCGACCGCGACAACGCCATCTGCCGCTTTTGCGACACCGACTTTGTCGGCACCGACGGCACCTTGGGCGGCAAATTTGCCACCGCCGACGAGCTGGCCGCGCTGATCGCCGCCCAGTGGCCTTGCGCCGACACCGCGCACCGCTTGGTCGTCTTGACCGGCGGCGAGCCGCTGTTGCAAGTCGATGCGCCGCTGATAGACGCGCTGCATGCCCAAGGTTTTCGCATTGCGGTTGAAACCAACGGCACCGTGGCCGCGCCGCCCGGCATCGACTGGCTGTGCGTCAGCCCCAAAGCCGGTGCGCCGTGGGTGCAGCAGCAAGGCCAAGAGCTGAAACTGGTCTGGCCGCAAGTCGGCATGGGCTTGGATTTGGCGGCCATCGCCCGCACCGGCCAGTTCACACACCGCTTTCTGCAACCGATGGACAGCCCCGTGCCAGGCGCACAAGCGGCCCATACCGCGTTGTGCATTGCCGCTTGCCTCGCCGACCCGGTGTGGCGACTGAGCCTGCAAAGCCACAAGATCAGCGGCATTCGCTGAAGTCGAGATTCACCATGCAATTCACCGTCAGCCAGCGTTTCTTTTTTGACGCAGCCCACACCCTCAAGCGCGACATCGAAGCCGAAGGCAGCCGCCGCATTCACGGCCACACCTACTGGGCCGAAGTGTGCTTCACCGGCCCACGCGACCCGATCACCGGCATGGTGATCGACCTCGGCTTTGTGCGCCAAGCCCTGCAAGACGTGCGCGAGCGCCTCGACCACCACATGCTGGACGAAGTGCCCAACCTGGGCGCGCCCACGCTTGAAAACCTCTGCCTGTTCATCGCGCAAGCCTTGCCCGATCTGCACCAGCAACTCACGCGTGTGCGCGTGTGGCGCGATGCCATCGGCGATGCCTGCACGCTAGACCTCCAGCCCTAACCCCTCGCTACTTCACCAAGGAAGCCCCCCCATGTTCCGCACTCTGCTCAAGTCCAAAATTCACCGCGCCACCGTCACCCACTGCGAGCTGCACTACGAAGGCTCGTGCGCCATTGACGAGAACTTGCTCGAAGCTGCCAACATGGTCGAAAACGAGCAAGTCCACATCTGGAACATCAACAACGGCGAACGCTTCATCACCTACGCCATCAAGGGCGAGCGCGGCTCCGGCATGATTTCCGTCAACGGCTCCGCCGCCCGCCGCGCCGCTGTGGGCGACTTGCTGATCATTGCCGCCTTCGCGCAAGTGCATGAAGACCAAGTGCCCGCACACGAGCCACAACTGGTGTTCGTGAACGAAGAAAACAAGCAAACCGAGCTGCGCCACCACGTCCCCACGCAGCAGCTGTGAGCACAGCACCCACCACTGAGCCAAGTCTGAGCCAGCGCAGCGTCGCTGCCGTCTGGCACCCCTGCACGCAAATGCAGCGCGCCGCCACCGTGCCGCCGCTGGCCATCGTGCGCGGCAGCGGGCCGTGGCTGTATGACGAGGGCGGGCAACGCTACTTCGACACCAGCAGCTCCTGGTGGGTCAACCTGTTTGGTCATGCCGATGCGCGCATCAACGCCGCGCTGCACGACCAGCTCGCCACCCTGCCCCACGTCATGCTGGCGGGCTGCACCCACGCCCCAGCGGTGGAGCTGGCCGAGCGCCTGTCGGCCCTGACCGGCGGCGTGCTGGGCCACTGCTTTTTTGCCAGCGATGGCGCATCCGCCGTGGAGATTGCGCTCAAGATGAGCTTTCACCACTGGCGCAACCGGGGCCTGGGCGACAAGCGCGAGTTCGTCTGCCTGCGCCAGGGCTACCACGGCGAAACCCTGGGCGCGCTGGCCGTCACCGACGTGGCCGTGTTCCGCGACGCTTACGCCCCGCTGCTGCTGCACGCCCACCAAGTCATGTCGCCTGATGCCCGGCAGGCCGCCCCCGGCGAATCTGCCGCTGACGTGGCCGAGCGCGCCGCAGCCGAACTGGCCGCCCTGCTGGCCCAGCGCCACCAACACATCGCCGCACTGATCTTGGAGCCGCTGGTGCAAGGCGCAACCGGCATGGCGTTTCACGACCCAGCCTATTTGCGTGCCGCCCGCGCCCTGTGCGACCAGTACCAAGTCACGCTGATTGCTGACGAAATTGCCGTCGGCATGGGCCGCACCGGCAGCTTCTTCGCCTTCGAGCAAGCCGCCCTGCCCGGCCAGCCACCGATCTGGCCGGATTTGATCTGCCTGTCCAAAGGCATCAGCGGCGGGTATTTGCCGCTGTCGCTGGTGCTGGCGCGTGACAGCATCTACCAAGCGTTTTTGGACGACGACGTGGCCCGGGGCTTTTTGCACTCGCACTCGTACACCGGCAACGCCCTGGCCTGCCGCGCTGCGCTGGCCGTGCTGGATCGCTTTGCCCAAGACGACGTGCTGACCCACAACCGCAGCCAAGCCGCACATCTGAGCGCCGCCCTAGCCCCGCTGCACGCCGACCCTCGGCTGGAGCATGTGCGCCAGCGCGGCATGATTTGGG
>CALMOI010000049.1 GCA_937871735.1 uncultured Comamonadaceae bacterium | reverse complement strand
CCACCGACAACGGCATGATGCACAAGCTGCGCACCCTGAACCCCGGCAAAGTCTTCATCGAAGCGCCCACCGCTGGCAACAGCGCCACCTGCAAAAGCTGCGCGCACTGCCCGTGGATGGCGATGAACAGCCTCGCCGACGTGGCCCGTGTGCTGGAAACCGGCGCGAATGAGGTCTTGATTGACCCGGCCTTGGGCGTTCAAGCCCGCGTGCCCATCGACCGCATGTTGGCCTTCACCGCCGCGCTTAAAAACAGCCCCGCCGCTGCGGGCAGCTTGGTGCCGAACATCGGCGCTGCCTGACGCTCTGTGCCAACGCTGATTGACTTTGCCGCCCCCCACGCGGGGGCGGCCCGCTGGCGTGGTGCGTTTGCTGCGCCGGTGCAAACGCTGGTCGCGCACCAGCTCCACGAAGTGCCCGCCGTGCTGGACGCGGTGCAAGCCGCCGCCCAAGCCGGGCGCTGGTGCGTGGGCTATGTGCGCTACGAAGCCGCTGCGGCCTGGGATGCGGCGCTGACCACGCACCCGGCAGATGGCCCGCTGGCTTGGTTTGGCGTGCATGAGCAGATGCTGCCTTGGCCTGAAACCGTTGCCGAAGCTGCCACCGAAGCCGCGACTCCGGTGCAAGCCGACTGGCAACCCTCGCTGAGCCGCTCTGCGTTTGAAGCCGCGATGGCCGCCATTCACCAAGCCATTGCGGCGGGCGACATCTATCAGCTCAACTACACCGCGCCGTGGCAGGCCGCGCTGCAAGGCGCACCGCAGGCGCTGTTTACCGCGCTGCACCGTGCCCAGCCCGGCGGCTACGCGGCCTACATCGACACCGGCGCGGAGCAAGTGCTGTCCGTCTCGCCCGAGCTGTTTTTTGACTGGGACGGCCAGCACATCCTGGCCCGCCCCATGAAAGGCACCGCCCCACGCGGAGCCACGCCCGCCTTGGATGCCGAACGCGCCGCCCAACTGCGCGCCAGCGCCAAAGAGCGCGCCGAAAACGTCATGATCGTGGACTTGATCCGCAACGACCTGTCGCGCATCGCCGAGCCGTTTTCGGTGCAAGTGCCCGCGCTGTTCCAGACCCAAGCGCTGCCCAGCGTCTGGCAAATGACCTCGGACGTGACCGCCCGCACCCGCCCCGGCACCACGCTGGCGCAGGTGTTTGGCGCGCTGTTTCCGTGCGGCTCCATCACCGGCGCGCCCAAAGTGCGGGCCATGCAACTGATCCGCCAATTGGAGGCCGGGCCGCGCGGCGTGTATTGCGGCGCAGTCGGCGTGGTGCGCCCCGGCGGCGCGGCCACCTTCAACGTCGCCATTCGCACCGTGACCCTGACCCCTGTTGCTCCGACCGCCGACCCGACCGCCATGCAGCCCGAATCTTCGACCGATACACCCTCTTCGCCTGTGCCCCCGTCTATCCCGACTTCCCAAGCCCGCCAAGCCCGCTGCGGCATCGGCAGCGGCATCACCGCCGACGCTGCTGCCGATGCCGAATGGCAA
>CALMOI010000048.1 GCA_937871735.1 uncultured Comamonadaceae bacterium | reverse complement strand
ATGGCCGCGTGGCCCGCATGACCAACACGCAAAGCGCTTTTGGCGAGCAAATGGATTCGCTGTCCGACATGGTGTCTTTTGGCGCAGCTCCGGCGCTGATCGCCTATATGTGGGCGCTCAAGGGACTGGGACGCTGGGGCTGGATTGCCGCTTTTGTCTACTGCGCTTGTGCGGCGCTGCGACTGGCGCGCTTCAACGTCAACACCACGGTGGTGGACAAGCGCTACTTCCAAGGTCTGCCTTCGCCAGCGGCGGCGGCGTTGGTCACTGGCTTTATTTGGATCATGACCGAGTCCAACATTTCCGGCCCCAGCGTGGCTTGGCCGATGTTTGCGCTGGCCTTGTATGCCGGCCTGACGATGGTGACCAATGTGCCCTTCTACAGCTTCAAAGACTTGCAGATGAAGAAAAGCGTGCCCTTTGTCACCATCGTGCTGATTGCGCTTGGCATTGCCGTTATCAACATTGATCCGCCGGTAGTGCTGTTTGGCATCTTCGTGATTTATGGTTTCAGTGGCTACGGCGTGTTCGCTTGGCGGCGTGCCAAGGGCGTGCCGACCAGCGTGATCAGCACCTCCACCAACGAGCCCGAAGAGCGCGGCCTGCACAAGTGAAGCGCCTCAGAGGCAACTTGAGTTAACATGATGCGCATGAACATGAATTCGCTGTCGCTGCTACTAATCCCCTACGGGCGGAGACGGTAGGCGCGCGCGCAATTCCTGTCACAACGGCCCGTATGCACCAGCAACGGGCCGTTTTTCATGGGGTTGCTGGTTTTTCAATTTTCAGAGAAATCACCATGTTGCAACAACCCGCTCACAAATACCCAGCGTTCCAGCCCATTGCTTTGCCCGATCGCACTTGGCCCAACGCCGTGCTCGATCACGCGCCCATCTGGCTCAGCACCGATTTGCGCGACGGCAATCAAGCGCTGATTGAACCGATGGACATCGCCCGCAAGCTGCGCATGTTTGAGCACTTGTTGCACATCGGCTTCAAGCAAATTGAAGTGGGATTTCCGGCAGCCTCGCAGATCGAGTTCGACTTTTTGCGCCACCTGATCGACAACAACTTGGTGCCTGACGACGTGACGATTCAGGTCATGACGCCCGCCAAAGAGCCATTGATTCGCCGCACCATGCAGGCCTTGGAGGGTGCACGCAGCGCCATCGTGCACCTGTACAACGCCACTTCGCCCTTGATGCGCCGCGTTGTTTTGGGCATGGATGAAGATCAAATCGTCGATTTGGCCTGTACGCACGCCACCTTGATCCGTGATTTGGCCGCGCAACAGTCCGCCACGCAGTGGACGTTTCAGTATTCGCCGGAACATTTTTCGGGCACCGAGTTGGCGTTTTCCAAGCGCGTGGTCGATGCCGTGACCGCCGTGTGGCAGCCCACGCCCGAGCAGCCTTGCATCATCAACTTGCCAACCACGGTGGAGCACAGCACGCCCAACGTGTTTGCCGACATGATCGAGTGGATGCACCGCAACTTGGCGCGCCGCGATGCCATCGTGCTGTCTGTGCATCCGCACAACGACCGGGGCACTGGCGTGGCGGCAGCAGAACTCGCCTTGATGGCGGGCGCGCAGCGGGTGGAAGGCTGCTTGTTTGGCAACGGCGAGCGCACCGGCAATGTGGACATCGTCAACATCGCGCTCAATCTTTACACGCAGGGCGTGTCGCCGCAGCTCGATTTTTCGCAGATTGACGACATCCGCCGCATGGTTGAGCACTGCAACCAGTTGCCGGTGCATCCGCGCCACCCGTATGTGGGCGAGTTGGTTTACACCTCGTTTTCGGGCACGCACCAAGACGCAATCAAAAAAGCCTTTGCCGTGCAAACTGAAGATGCGGCCTGGGCCGTGCCCTATTTGCCTATCGACCCGAAAGACCTGGGCCGCAGCTACGAAGCGGTGATTCGCGTCAACAGCCAATCGGGCAAGGGCGGCATCGCCTATTTGTTGGAAAGCGAATACGGCCTCGAATTGCCGCGCCGCTTGCAAATCGAGTTCAGCCAAGTCGTGCAAGCCGTGATGGACGATGCCGGCAAAGAGCTGACGGCGCAGGATTTGTGGGACTTGTTCCAGCGCGAATACGGCACGGCCCGCATCGCCAGCCCGCAAGTCACGCAAACCGCCGTGTCGGACGGCGTGGCGCTGGCCGTGCAGTGGGGCGACTTGTGCATTCAAGGCCGTGGCACCGGGCCGATTGAGGCTTTCGTCAACGGCTGGAATGCCCAGTCGGCGACCAAGGTGCGCGTGCTTGATTACCACGAACACGCACTCGGCGCGGGCGCAAATGCCCAAGCCGTGGCCTATTTGGAATTGCGTATTGACGAGCAATCCACCGTGTTCGGGGTTGGTTTGGACAGCAATATCGTGTCCGCATCGTTGAAAGCCATTCTTTCGGGCTTGCAACGCACACCCAAGCTGCGCGCTTGCGGTGAAAATACACACCCTGCCGCATCGGCCACCGTCTAAAACCAAGAATCACAGGAGTCTTCCATGACCGACAAACTCATTATTTTTGACACCACCTTGCGTGACGGCGAACAATCTCCCGGCGCATCCATGACCCGCGACGAAAAGCTGCGCATTGCGCGCCAGCTCGAACGCCTGAAGGTTGATGTGATCGAAGCCGGTTTTGCCGCCAGCTCCAACGGCGACTTTGAGGCGGTTCAGGCCATTGCCCACGCCATCAAAGACTCCACGATTTGCTCGCTGTCGCGCGCCAATGACCGCGATATTTCACGCGCTGCCGAGGCGCTCAAGGGCGCGAACAGCGCGCGCATCCACACTTTCATTGCCACCAGCCCGTTGCACATGGAAAAAAAGCTGCGCATGACACCCGACCAGGTGTTTGAGCAAGCCAAGCAAGCCGTGCGCTTTGCCCGCAACTTGGTGGGTGATGTGGAGTTCAGCCCTGAAGACGGCTACCGCAGCGACATGGATTTCCTGTGCCGCATCCTCGAAGCCGTGATTGCCGAAGGCGCAACCACCATCAACGTGCCCGACACCGTAGGCTACGCCGTGCCTGAGCTGTATGGCAACTTCATCAAAACCCTGCGCGAGCGCATTCCCAATTCCGACAAAGCGATTTGGTCGGTGCATTGCCACAATGACTTGGGCATGGCCGTGGCCAACTCGCTGGCCGGCGTGAAGATTGGCGGCGCACGTCAAGTGGAATGCACCATCAACGGTTTGGGCGAGCGCGCCGGTAACTGCTCGTTGGAAGAGGTGGTGATGGCCGTGAAAACCCGCCGTGACTACTTTGGTTTGGACTTGGGCATTGCCACCGAGCACATCGTGGCCGCCAGCCGCATGGTTAGCCAAACCACCGGCTTTGTGGTGCAGCCCAACAAGGCGGTGGTGGGCGCGAATGCGTTTGCCCACGCATCGGGCATTCACCAAGACGGCGTGCTCAAAGCGCGTGACACCTACGAAATCATGCGCGCCGAAGACGTGGGCTGGAGCGCCAACAAGATCGTGCTGGGCAAGCTCTCGGGCCGCAACGCGTTCAAGCAACGGCTGCAGGAACTGGGCATCGAAATGGAAAGCGAAGGCGAGATCAATGCGGCCTTCGCGCGCTTCAAGGACCTGGCCGACCGCAAGAGCGAGATCTTCGACGAGGACATCCTGGCGCTGGTCAGTGATGAAAGCGTCAGCGCCGATGTGGAGCACTACCGCCTTCTGGCGCTTTCGCAGCAGTCCGAAATGGGCGAGCGGCCGCACGCGAAGGTGG
>CALMOI010000047.1 GCA_937871735.1 uncultured Comamonadaceae bacterium | reverse complement strand
CGACGCAAGCTGACCACGCGCGCACCCACTGCGTGCAGCGCAAAGTAGGCCAAGGGCCGCCCCACAGATTTGGCACCCAGCGGCAAACTGACCGAGGCCAAGCGCTCTTGCTCATGCTCGGGGTTGTGCTCATCATCAGCGCCGTGAAAGTAGCCGCGCAGCAGGTTGTAACGCGCATCGCGTTGGTCTTGCACGATGCGAATCACCCGGCGCATGGGCACGCCCACCAGCGCTAGGGCGTGGCTGGCCAGCATCAAGGAACCTTCCATCGCCTCGGGCACCACTTCGGTGGCTCCGGCGGCTTGCAGTTTTTCCAGATCACGGTCGTCTTGGGTGCGCACAATCACCGGCACTTGCGGTGCGTGGGCGCGGGTGTTGCCCAGCACTTTCAGGGCGGCTGCCGCGTCCATGTAGGTGACAACCACAGCGCTGGCGCGGGCCAGCCCGGCAGCGATCAGCGCTTGCATCCGCGCTGCATCGCCAAACACCACGGAATCGCCCGCCGCTGCGGCTTGACGCACGCGGTCAGGGTCGAGATCGAGCGCCATGTACGGAATGCCTTCTTGCTCCAACATGCGCGCCAAGTTTTGGCCGCAGCGCCCGTAGCCGCAGATGATGACGTGCTTGTTGGCGTTGATGGACTTGCGCGCAATGTTCGTCATTTGCAGCGACTCATGCAGCCATTCACTACTGACCAGCTTCATCACCAGCGCGCCGCTGTGCATGATGATGAAGGGCGTAGCCAGCATCGACAGCACCATACCGGCCAAGATCGGATTGAGCCAGTGCGGTGGCACCAGCGCGTGCTCGGCCCCGAGCGTCAAGAGTACAAAGCCGAATTCTCCAGCTTGCGCCAAGTACAAACCGGTGCGCAGCGACACGCCAGCGGTTGCGCCCAGCAGCTTGGCCAGCACAGTCACCAAGCCCAGTTTGAACAGCACCGGCAGCGTCACCATCAGCAGCACCAGCGGCCAGCGTTCCAACACCAAGCGCCAGTCCAGCATCATGCCTATGGTGATGAAAAACAGCCCCAACAGCACGTCGTGGAAGGGGCGAATGTCGGTTTCCACTTGGTGCTTATATTCCGTCTCGGAAATCAGCATCCCGGCGATGAAGGCACCCAACGCCAAACTCAAGCCCGCCAACTCGGTGAGCCACGCCAGCCCCAGCGTGATGAGCAGCAAATTCAGCACAAACAGCTCTTCGCTCTTGCGCCGCGCCACCAAGGTCAGCCACCAGCGCATCACCCGCTGACCGCCCACCATCAACACGGCGATCAGCGCGGCGGCCTTCACGCCCGCCAGCGCCAACTCAGACAGCAACTGCTCGGGGCTAGAACCCAGCGCCGGAATCAGCACCAGCAGCGGCACCACCGCCAAGTCTTGGAACAGCAGCACGCCCATCACGCGCTGGCCGTGCTCAGACTCCAATTCCAACCGCTCGGCCATCATCTTGACGACGATGGCAGTGCTGCTCATCACAAATGCGCCCGACAGGACGACTGAAGTCTGCCAACCCATGTCCCAGCGGCTGGGCAGCAGCAAGCCCAGCAGCCAAGAGCCGAGGGTGATCAGCACGATGCTCAGCACCACTTGGAACAAGCCCAGCCCGAACACATGACGGCGCATGGCTCGCAACTTGGGCAGATTGAATTCCAGCCCAATCACAAACATCAAAAAGACCACGCCGAACTCGCCCAGATGCTTGATGCCTTCGGAGTTTTGCGCCAGCGCCAAGGCGTTGGGGCCGATCAGCACGCCCACCGTCAAGTAACCCAAAATGGGCGGCAGCTTCAAAGAGCGGCAGGCCACCACGCCCAGCACAGCGGCCAACAGGTACAGCAGCGTCAGTTCCAGAGAGGTCATGCTGCGATAGTAGCAAGCGACCCGCCATCAGCAGTTGCCTCGATAGAATCGCCCCATGAGTTTTGACCCTGCACAAGCCATCCGTCTGGCCCACGACACCTTGGACATTGAAGCCGCTGCCTTGCTCGGCCTCAAAGAACGTCTGACACCCGACTTCGCTCGCGCCGTGCAAATGATGCTGACCGTGCAGGGCCGCGTGGTGGTGATGGGCATGGGCAAAAGCGGCCATATCGGTCGCAAAATTGCCGCCACACTGGCCTCCACCGGCACCCCGGCGATGTTTGTGCATCCCGCCGAAGCCAGCCACGGCGACTTGGGCATGATCAAGCCGATTGATCTGGTGCTGGGCATCTCCAACAGCGGCGAAAGCGAAGAACTCACCAACGTGCTGCCGATGATCAAGCGCCTCGGTGCGCCGCTGATCGCCATCACCGGCGGGCTGAACTCGGCGCTGGCGCGTCACGCCGACGTGGTGCTCGACAGCAGCGTGACCAAAGAAGCTTGCCCGCTCAACCTCGCGCCCACGGCCAGCACCACCGCACAACTGGCGCTAGGCGACGCGCTGGCCGTGGCGCTGCTGGACGCGCGCGGCTTCAGAGCCGAAGACTTTGCCCGCTCGCACCCCGGTGGCTCGCTGGGACGGCGGCTGTTGACGCATGTCAGCGATGTGATGCGCGTCGGCGATGCCATTCCGCGCGTCAGCCTCGACACGCCCTTCACCGCCCTGATGCGCGAGATGAGCAGCAAAGGCTTGGGCGCCTCTGCCGTGGTGGATGCCGACGACCGGGTGCTCGGCATCTTCACCGACGGCGATTTGCGCCGCTTGGTCGAAAAAGGCACCGACTTGCGCGCCCTGACGGCCCGTGATGTGATGCACCCGCAGCCCCGCACCTTGCGTCGTGATGCCTTGGCCGTCGACGCGGTCGAGATGATGGAGCTGAACCGCATCACCAGCGTGCTGATCGTGGACGCGGCTGGCCAGTTGTGCGGCGCACTCAACACCAACGACTTGATGCGCGCCAAAGTCATCTGAGTCGCCACTGCACGTTTCCGCCCCACCGTTCCCGAGCCAGCGAGCCTGTTCATGCGCCCCATCACCCCCGCTCTCCATTTCCCGCCCGAATTGCTGCTGCAAGCGCAGGGCATTCGCGTGGCCTTTTTTGATGTGGACGGGGTGCTGACCGACGGCGGTCTGTATTTTTCGGAGCACGGCGAAACGCTGAAGCGCTTCAACACGCTGGACGGCCACGGCCTCAAGCTGCTGCGGCAAGCGGGCATCACCCCAGCGGTGATCACCGGGCGCGATTCCAAGCCGCTGCGCCTGCGCCTGCACGCCTTGGGCGTGAGCCATGTGCGCTACGGCACCGAAGACAAGCGCCCTGCCGCCGAAGCCATGTTGGCCGAGCTGGGGCTGGACTGGTCGCAAGCCGCCGCCATCGGCGATGACTGGCCCGATCTGCCGGTGATGCAGCGTTGCGCCTTCGCTTGCGCCCCGGCTCAAGCCCACGCGCAAGCCTTGGCGCTGGCCCACTACGTGACGCAAAGACGAGGCGGCGAAGGTGCTGGACGCGAATTTTGTGACCTGCTGCTGGTCGCCAGCGGTCACTACGCCCGGCTGCTGAATGAAGCCACCACGCCAGCCGCCGCATGAAAGCCTCGTTGCGCACCCTGTGGGATCGTTTCAGCCTGTACCTGCCGGTGGTGCTGATGGGCTTGTTTGCCATGAGCACGTGGTGGTTGGTGCGCAGCACCCCCAAGCTGGACGAAACCGGCAGCCCGCGCCCAGTGCGTCATGAAATCGACTACACGCTGCGACAGTTCAGCATCAAAACCTTTGACACCGAAGGCCACTTCAAAAGCGAGCTGATTGGTGCCGAAGCCAAGCACTACCCCGACACTGACACGCTGGAAATTACCCAAGTGAAAGTGCATGCCATCGGTTTAGCAGGCGAGCACACCCGCGCAACCTCGCTGCAAGCGGTAACCAGCGCCAACGGCACTGAAGTGCAGCTACAAGGCCAAGTCCATGTGGTGCGCGATGCCAAATCCAGCGCTACCACGCGCGCTCCGATGGAATACCGCAGCGAATTCTTGAAAATCAACAGCCAAACGAATCTGTTGGAAACACCACAGCCGGTGGTCATCAATCAAGGGGGAAATCGCTTCAGTGGCAATGCCATGACCTACCGTGATGAGGGTGGGTTGCTGGAGCTTCGCGGCCAAGTACATGCCACTTTAATGCCGCATACCGCCCCTTAAACGCAACGGCGACACGCGGCAATCAGCGTTTGGGCAACAAAAAGGCTCCCGAAGGAGCCTTGTCAGAGCGCGCCCTCAGGCACGCATCTCAACCATTTCAGTAGCCGCCGCCGTAGCCGCCACCACCGCCGCCTTCGCGACGACCACCGCCGCCACGCGGGCCAGAGCCGTAGGGGCTGCGGAAACCGCCATCGCTGCCGCCGCCATAGCCACCGCCGCCGCCTTCGCGACGACCACCGCCGCCACCGCCGCCGTAACCACCACCGCCGCCGCCTTCACGGCGACCGCCGCCGTAGCCGCCACCGCCGCGACCAGCACCACCGCCGTAGCCGCCGCCACCACCGAAGCCGCCGCCGCTGCGCGGGGGACGGGGTTCCATCGGGCGGGCT
>CALMOI010000046.1 GCA_937871735.1 uncultured Comamonadaceae bacterium | reverse complement strand
TGGGCTTCTTGCCCGTTACTTCGCAGACGCGTGCCATGAGGACACTCCGTATCAAACAGCTACAGCCGTTGAACCCGTTTCGTGAATTCGAATCGGGCCGACTTGCAGCCTCACCTCGCCAGACATGGGTGGCGGTAACCCCTTCGTTTTATCCGCCACCTGCG
This sequence comes from uncultured Comamonadaceae bacterium, assembly GCA_937871735.1. Lineage (GTDB taxonomy): Bacteria > Pseudomonadota > Gammaproteobacteria > Burkholderiales > Burkholderiaceae_C > CALMOI01. The sequence goes on along the minus strand of CALMOI010000046.1, from coordinate 4,350 downwards.
TCGGCCCGGCATGCGTCGGGTCAGCTACATTTGGCAAAGCCTTAAATTATAGCGGCTTTGCCCAAGTGCTCAGTTGCTGCTTTCTTGTTCCAAGAAGCGTTGCGCGTCCAAAGCGGCCATGCAGCCCGTACCAGCGCTGGTGATGGCTTGACGGTACACGTGGTCTTGCACGTCGCCCGCAGCGAATACGCCGGGCACCGACGTTTGCGTGGCAAAGCCTTTGAGGCCACCTTGGGTCACGATGTAGCCGTTTTCCAGCGTCAATTGGCCTTGGAAAATTTCGGTGTTCGGTGCGTGGCCGATGGCGATAAAGCAGCCTTGCAACGCGATGTCTTCGGTGCTGCCGTCGTTCACGCTCTTCAGGCGCACGCCGGTCACGCCGCTGGCGTCGCCCAGCACTTCGTCTAAGGTGACAAAGGTCTTCAAAATGATCTTGCCCGCCGCTACTTTGTCCATCAGCTTGTCTACCAAGATGGGCTCGGCCTTGAACTTGTCGCGGCGGTGGATCAGATGCACGGTGCTGGCGATGTTGGACAGGTACAGGGCTTCCTCCACAGCGGTGTTGCCGCCGCCGACCACGCACACCGGCTGGTTGCGGTAGAAAAAGCCGTCGCAGGTCGCGCAGCCCGACACACCTCGGCCCATGAAAGCCGACTCAGACGGCAGGCCCAAGTACTTGGCCGATGCGCCAGTGGCAATGATCAGCGAGTCGCAGGTGTAGGTGCCGCTGTCGCCCGTCAGCGTGAAGGGGCGCTGTGTGAAATCAACCTTGTTGATGTGATCAAACACGATCTGGGTGTTGAAGCGTTCGGCGTGGGCTTGAAAGCGCTGCATCAGTTCCGGGCCTTGTACGCCATCGACATCAGCGGGCCAGTTGTCCACTTCGGTGGTGGTCATGAGCTGGCCGCCTTGGGCGATGCCAGTGATCAGCAGCGGATTGAGGTTGGCGCGTGCCGCGTAAACGGCAGCGGTGTAACCGGCAGGGCCGGAACCGAGGATCAAGACTTTGGCGTGTTGGCTATTGGACATGGTATGAATTGGGGGAGTGAGGGCGCTACACTTCAGCGAGTTCGGGCTCGGCCGTTTCAGGCTGGCTGCGGTGATTGAAAAAAAGCGTGAATCCCAAAAAGATTCGCGACACAAGAGACAACGCACATTGTATGAAGTGCGTCTATGACGTGCTGAACGGAGTTTTTTTAAATGGCCATCCTCTCTAATTTGGACTTGATCCGCCGCGTGCCCTTGTTTGCCATGCTCACTGACGAGCAGGCTGCCTTGGTGGCCGATGCTGTGGTCAAGCGCCGTTACAAGCGCGGCGACAAAATTGTTGAACAAGGCAAAAAAAGTAACGCTCTGTTTTTGATTTTGTCGGGCCGTGCCCGCGTGGTCAGTGCCGACAGCCGAGGCCGTGAAGTGATCTTGGCCACGCTGGGAGCCGGGGACTACATCGGCGAGATGAGCTTGATCGACGACGAGCCGCATTCCGCCACCGTGCAAACCGAAATCCAAACCGACGTGCTGGAATTGGCACGCCAAGACTTTGCCCGCTGTTTGCCAGAAAACACGTCCATGTCGTATGCGGTGATGCGCGGCTTGGTGCAGCGTCTGCGCCAAGCGGATCGCAAAATCGAGTCGTTGGCCTTGATGGATGTGTATGGCCGCGTGGCCCGTGCATTGCTAGAAGCCGCCATACCTGGGCCAGACGGGCAGCTCATCATCCGTGAGAAAGTCTCGCGCTCGGACATCGCCAAGATGGTGGGAGCCTCGCGCGAAATGGTCAGCCGGGTTATGAAAGATTTGGAAGATCAGCACCTGATCGTGATGCTGGACAACGGCACGCTGCATATCAAAGAACACATCATTCAACTGGGCTGATGACCTACACCTTACGCACACTCAATCCTTCCCACGAGCGCGGTGCCGCGCCCTCGATGCCTGAAAACAACCGCTTGGGTCAGGAGGTTGGCTTGGTGCTGGGCTTGGTGCTGTTGGTGTTTTGCGCGCTGGCGCTGTCCACCCATTCCATGAAAGATCCGGCTTGGTCTACCTCGGGAGACAGCGGCATGGTCTCGAACTGGGGTGGGCGGCTGGGAGCGTGGCTGTCAGACATGGGCTATTTCATGCTGGGCTTTTCGGTCTGGTGGTGCATGGTGATTGGCTTGTTGCTGTGGCTGACCGCGTTGGCACGCTGGATGCGTGGCGTGGTGCCGCCGGTGGTGCCACAAGGGCCGCTCGGACGTTTTTTGGTCAGTCGGTGGGCCTTCTGGCTGGGATTGATGTTGCTGCTGGTCTCTAGCACAGCGCTGGAATGGTCGCGCTTGTACCGCCTAGAGCCTTTGCTGCCGGGGCACTGTGGTGGCGTGTTGGGTTATGTGGTGGGCTCTGCTGGTGTGAAGTGGTTGGGTTTTACCGGGTCTGGCTTGATCTGGATTGCTTCGGCGATGCTGGGCCTGTCGTGGGTGTTTCGTTTCTCTTGGGGGCTGTTGGCTGAAACCATTGGCGAGCGCTTGGATGGCGGTTTCCAGCGTGTGATCGCCCAGCGCGAGGCCTCGCGTGATTTGAAGCTGGGCGAACGCGCAGCCCGCGAACGCAAAGAGGTGGTTGAAGTCGAGCGCCGCGAAATCGACGAACGTGGCCCGACGCCAGTGATGACGGCCTCGCCGCTGCGTGCCGTACACAAAGAAGAGCCCGATGACGACGCCTTGCGCATCGACCCTATCTTGGGTGATGCGGTGCCCGATACCGAGTTCAAGGCTGCCGCGCCACCTGATGCGGCTGCACCGACACCACTGTCGGCATCTGTCAAGTCCGCCAAAATTGCCGCCGCGCGCGTGGCGGCTGATCTTCTGGGCTCAACGCCGCCGCCTGCACCAGCGGCTGCTACTGCGCCAACCCCGCCTTTGGTGATCGTGACACCTGATGTCGCGCCTGCGCTACCGGTGCCCGAGCGCCGCAAGCCCATTGCGCCGCGACCTGCGGGAGACAGCAAACTGCCGCAAGTCAGCTTGCTCGATGGCGCGCTGCTCAAGCAAGAAACCGTGGCCCACGAAACGCTGGAAATGACCAGCCGCCTGATCGAGAAAAAGCTCAAAGACTTTGGCGTGGAAGTGCAAGTGGTGCTGGCTGCGCCCGGCCCCGTCATCACGCGCTATGAAATTGAACCGGCCACGGGCGTGAAAGGCTCGCAAGTGGTGGGGCTGGCCAAAGACTTGGCGCGCAGCTTGAGTTTGGTGTCGATCCGGGTGATTGAAACCATTCCCGGCAAAAACTACATGGCATTGGAGCTGCCTAACGCCAAGCGCCAGTCAATCCGCTTGAGCGAAATTTTGGACTCGCGCGCCTACAACGAAGCCACCTCGCTCTTGACGATGGGCTTGGGCAAAGACATTGTCGGCAACCCGGTGGTGGCCGATTTGGCCAAAATGCCGCACGTGCTGGTGGCGGGCACCACGGGCTCGGGCAAGTCGGTCGGCATCAATGCCATGATCTTGAGCTTGCTCTACAAAGCCGAGGCGCATGACGTGCGCTTGCTCATGATCGACCCCAAGATGCTGGAAATGTCGGTCTACGAAGGCATCCCGCATTTGCTGGCCCCGGTCGTCACCGACATGAAGCAAGCCGCCAACGCCCTGAATTGGTGCGTGGCCGAGATGGAGCGCCGCTACAAGCTGATGAGCAAACTGGGCGTACGCAACTTGGCGGGCTACAACGTCAAGATCGACGAGGCCCGCGCCCGCGAAGAATTCATCTACAACCCATTCAGCCTCACGCCTGACAGCCCCGAGCCGCTGGAGCGCCTGCCGCACATCGTCGTCATCATCGACGAGCTGGCCGATTTGATGATGGTGGTCGGCAAGAAAATTGAGGAGTTGATTGCGCGCTTGGCACAAAAAGCCCGCGCCGCAGGTATTCACTTGATTTTGGCCACGCAACGCCCCAGCGTGGACGTGATTACTGGCTTGATCAAGGCCAACATCCCGACCCGCATCGCCTTCCAAGTCAGCAGCAAGATCGACAGCCGCACCATTTTGGATCAAATGGGCGCGGAAGCCTTGCTCGGTATGGGCGACATGCTGTACATGCCGTCCGGCACCGGCTTTCCGATTCGGGTTCACGGCGCGTTCGTGAGCGACGACGAAGTTCACCGCGTGGTCAAGTACCTCAAGAGCCAGGGCGCGCCGAATTACGTGCCCGGCGTGCTGGAAGGCGGCATTCCTGATGCCGACACCGGCGAACCCGGCGAGCTGGGCGACGTGGGCGGCGAGCAAGATCCGCTGTACGACCAAGCCGTGGAAGTGGTGCTCAAAAACCGCAAGGCCAGCATATCGCTGGTGCAGCGCCATCTCAAAA
>CALMOI010000045.1 GCA_937871735.1 uncultured Comamonadaceae bacterium | reverse complement strand
CTGCAACAGCGCAACGGCATGGCCGTGCTGCTCATCACCCACGACCTGCATTTGGTGCGCCGCTTTGCCGACCGCGTGGCGGTGATGGAGCACGGCCACATCGTCGAAACCGGCCCGGTCGCCCAAGTCTTCGCCCAACCCCAGCACTCCTACACCCGCCGCCTGCTCGACAGCGAGCCCGTGCGCGACGTGCCCCCGCGCCGCGCTGACGACGCCACCGATGCCCCGGTGCTGCAAGCCCAAGCCCTGCGCGTGAGCTACCCCGTGCCCCGGCCCGGCTTGCGTGGCTGGTTCAAGCCCGGCGAGTTTGTGGCGGTGCAGGGCGCAGATTTGTCGATTTACCCCGGCCAAACCCTGGGCGTGATTGGCGAATCTGGCTCGGGCAAATCCACGCTGGCGCTGGCGGCGCTGGGCCTGCTGCCGTTTGCCGGGCAGATCCAGATCAACGGCCAACCCTGGCGACGCAGCACGGCCAGCGACCGGGCGCTGCGCCGGGTGGTGCAGGTGGTGTTCCAAGACCCGTATTCGTCGCTGTCGCCGCGCATGACGGTGGAAGACATCGTGGGCGAAGGCCTGCGCGTGCATCAGCCCGAGCTGGACGCAGCCCAACGCCAAGTCCGGGTGCTGGCCAGCCTGCACGAGGTGGGGCTGACCCTGGCCCAGTTCCCCGGCCTGTTGGCGCGCTATCCGCACGAATTCTCAGGCGGGCAGCGCCAGCGCATCGCCATTGCCCGCGCCCTGATCGTGCAGCCGCAACTGCTGGTGCTGGACGAACCCACCAGCGCCCTGGACGTGACCATCCAAAAGCAGGTGCTGCAACTGCTGCAAACCTTGCAGCGCGAACGCGGCCTGAGCTACTTGCTCATCACCCACGACGTGGCCGTGATCCGCGCCCTGGCGCACGACGTGCTGGTGATGCAGTCCGGCCAAGTGGTCGAGGCCGGGCCGGTCGAACAGGTGCTGGGCACGCCGCAGCACCCCTACACCCGCACGCTGCTGTCCGCACTACACTCGCCCCCGTGAGCCTCTTTAAATCTGCATCTATCGTTTCGGCCCTGACCTTGGCCTCGCGCATCACTGGCTTGGTGCGCGAGTTGCTGATGGCGTCCATGTTCGGTGCCAGCGCCTTGACTGACGCGTTCAACGTCGCTTGGCGCATTCCTAATTTGTTTCGCCGCTTGTTTGCTGAGGGCGCGTTCAGTCAGGCTTTTGTGCCAGTGCTGGCCGCCACCAAAGCGTGTGATGGCGATGAGGCCACGCGGCGCTTGGTAGGGCGTGTCGGTTCGGTGCTGAGTCTGGCGCTGTTGGTCACTTGCGTGGTCGGCGTGATCGGCTCGCCGCTGTTGGTGTGGGCGATGGCCAGCGGTCTGAAAGAAGACCCGCAAGGCTACGACGCGGCGGTGCTGATGACGCGCTGGATGTTCCCCTACATCGGCTGTATGTCGCTGGTGGCGCTGGCGGCGGGCGTGCTGAACACATGGAAGCGTTTTGCCATCCCTGCGGTCACGCCCGTGCTGCTGAATTTGTCGTGGATCGTGGCGGCTTGGTTGGGCGTGCCGTGGTTCAAAGCGATGGGCATTCAACCGATCTACGCAATTTGCGCCGGGGTGATGGTGGGCGGCGTGCTGCAATTGGTCACGCAGTTGTGGGCGCTGAAACGCATGGATTTGCTGCCGCCGATCAGCTTGAGTCCCCGTGCGTTGCGCGCGGCTTGGGCTGATGGCGGCACGCGCCGCGTTGCCACGCTGATGCTGCCTGCGCTGCTGGGCGTGGGCGTGGCGCAGTTGTCGCTGCTGATCAACACGCAAATTGCCTCGCACCTGGGGCCGGGCAGCGTGAGCTGGATCACCTACGCCGACCGGTTGATGGAATTTCCGACCGCCATGCTGGGCGTGGCGCTGGGTGTGGTGCTGATGCCGCAACTGGCAGCGGCCAACGCGGCGGGCGACCCGGCGCGGTACTCCGACATGCTGGATTGGGGCTTGCGATTGGTGGTGTTGCTGACGGTGCCGTGTTCGGCGGCGCTCTTGGTGTTTGCTGAGCCACTGGTGGCGGTGCTGTACCACTACGGCGCGTTCAGCAGCCACGATGTGCATCAAACCGTGGCCCCGTTGATGGGCTGGGGCGTGGGGCTTTTGGGCGTGGTCGCCATCAAGGTGCTGGCCCCCGGCTACTTCGCCACGCAAGACATTCGCACCCCGGTGCGCATCGCCATCGTGGTGCTGGTGCTGACGCAGGTGTTCAACTACTTGCTGGTGCCGCACTTTCAACATGCGGCGCTGACGCTGTCGATTGGACTGGGCTCGCTGGTCAATGCCGTTTGGTTGTTGGTGGGGCTGCTGCGACGCGGGCGCTACGCCCCCACGCCAGGCTGGGGCTTGCTGTTGATCCAGGTGGTGGCGGCCACGGCTTTGCTGGCTTCGTTCTTGATGTGGTCGGCAGACGCGGTGGATTGGCTCGATTGGAAAGGCCGCAGCGCCCAGCGCGTGCTGTTGCTGACATTGGTGCTGGGCACAGGCGCAGCGATTTACTTTGGTGCGCTGTGGGCCTCGGGCCTGAAACTGCGCCAGTTGATGCGGCGTTGAGACCACCGTCATGCCGCCGTTGAACCTGAGCCCCACGCCGTTAGATTACTTTGCCACCTTGGTGCAAAGCGACACGCAATTTCCGCTGCTGGAGGCCGCTGCCAGCATCGCCCAAGACGAATACCCTGACATGGACGTGCAGCAGGTGCTGGGCGAGGTGGATCGCCTGCTGGTGCGTCTGCGCCGCCGCTTGCCTGCTGACGCGGGGCCGCTGCACAAGCTGCGGCTGCTGAATCACTTCTTTTTTACCGAACTGGGGTTTGCGGGCAACTTGAATCATTACCACGACCCGGACAACAGCTACCTGAATGTGCTGCTGCACACGCGGCGCGGCATCCCAATTTCATTGGCGGTGCTGTGGATGGAGCTGGCGCAAGGGCTGGGCTTGGTGGTGCGTGGCATCAGCTTTCCAGGGCACTTCATGGTGAAAGTGCATTTGCCGCTGGGGCTGGTGGTGATTGACCCGTTCACCGGTCAATCGCTGAGCCGCGAGGAGTTGGCCGAACGCTTGCAGCCCTTCCGTGCTTTGCCCGAGTCCAGCAGCGCGGCAGACGATGATTTTGACGTGCCGCTGGGTCTGTACCTGCAACCGGCCACCGGGCGCGACATCCTCACCCGCATGTTGCGCAACCTGAAAGAAATTCACCGCACCCAAGAAGATTGGGAGCGGCTGCTGGCAGTGCAAGAGCGTTTGATTGTGCTGTGGCCGCAAGCGTGGAGTGAGCACCGCGACCGGGGCTTGATCCACGCCGAGTTGGGTCACGTGACCGATGCTGTGCGTGACTTGGACACCTACGTGACCCACGCCGACGACAGCGCAGATCACGCCGCCATCGCACAGCGACTGGCCGAATTGCGCGGCCAGCCTTCACGCGACTGATACAGCTTTAGAGAACTTCGACGGGTGCGCCGTTGCCGACGGGGGCGATCACGCCGATTTCGTAGACAGTTTCACCCGCAGCGCGCAGTGTGGCGGCGCAAGCGGCGGCTTGATCGGCGGCAATCACCACCACCATGCCGATGCCGTTGTTGAAGGTGCGGTTCATTTCAAAGTCAGAAATGCCTGCGGTGGCTTGCAGCCAAGCGAACAGCTCAGTTTGGGGCCAGCTGCCCTTGGTCAGGTGTGCTGCGGTGCCTTCGGGCAGCACGCGGGGAATGTTTTCCAGCAAGCCGCCGCCGGTGATGTGGGCCAGCGCCTTGATCGGGTGAGCCGCCAGCGCGGCCAGCACGTTTTTGACGTACAGGCGGGTTGGGGCCATCAGCGCTTCCTTGAACGGTTGGCCGTCCAGCGTAGCGGGCACGGTGCCAGCAGCTTCAGCGCGCTCGATGCACTTGCGCAGCGAGCTAAAGGCGTTGGA
>CALMOI010000044.1 GCA_937871735.1 uncultured Comamonadaceae bacterium | reverse complement strand
ATAAAGCCTCTTTACGTACTTTGGCATTAGGTTGATTCAAAAAGGCTTCGACCGCAGAACCAAAACCATACCAACCCGGCAAAGTCAAACGGCATTGACCCCAGCTGAATCCCCAAGGAATGGCGCGCAAATCTTCGATTTTCTGAGAGGCTTTGCGCGAGGCCGGGCGCGAGCCAATATTGAGTTCTGCGATTTCCCGAATTGGCGTGGCGCTGAAGAAGTAGTCGGTGAAGCCCGGCGTTTCGTAGACCAGTTCGCGGTAGGCTTTCATGCTGGCTTCTGACAGCGCTGCTGCCGCTTCCAAGAATGCAGGCGTGGCGGATTTGGTCGGTTGCAGCAGAGTGGCTTCTAGGGTGGCGGCCACCAAGGTTTCCAGGTTGCGGCGGCCAATTTCCGGGTTGGCGTACTTGGAGCCGATGACTTCACCTTGTTCCGTCAGGCGAATTTGACCGCGTACAGTGCCGGGTGGTTGGGCCAAGATGGCTTGGTAGCTGGGGCCGCCGCCACGGCCTACGGTGCCGCCGCGTCCGTGGAACATGCGCAACCGAATCGGGTGCGTGCGGCCCAGTTCGTCAAACAGCTCGACCAGTGCGATTTCGGCGCGGTACAGCTCCCAGTTGCTGGTGAAGATGCCGCCGTCTTTGTTGCTGTCCGAGTAGCCCAGCATGATGTCTTGCTCGCCGCCGGAGCGTTGCACCAACGCCGCCACGCCGGGCAGCGCATAGAACTCGCTCATGATGGGCGCAGCGTTGCGCAAGTCTTCAATGGTTTCAAACAGCGGCACCACGATCAGGTCGTTGATGCAGTCACCGTCCAGTGTGCCGCGCAGCAAACCGACTTCTTTTTGCAGCAGCAGCACTTCCAGCAAGTCGCTGACGGTTTCCGTGTGGCTGATGATGTAGTGGCGAATCGCTTGCTTGCCGTACAGGCTGAGCATGCGCCGCGCGGTTTCAAAAATCGCCAATTCGCCCGTGGTGTGAGCCGAGTAGCTGGCCCCGATCACGCGCAGCGGGCGGGCGTCTTGCAGCAAGCGCACCAGCACGGCGCGCTTGGCGGCTTCGGTCAGGCTGGAATAGTTGGGTTCGATGCGGGCGCTGGCCAGCAGTTCGGCAATCACCAGTTCGTGCTGATCGGAGCTTTGGCGCAAGTCCACCGTGGCCAGATGGAAGCCAAACACCTCGACCGCACGGATCAGCGGATGCAGGCGCTGTTCAGACAAGGCCGCGCCGTGGTGCGTGAGCAGCGAGGCCTCAATCACCCGCAGATCGGCCAAAAAGGCTTCGGGGCTGGCATAGGCGTTTTGCGGCGCGACGGCGTGGCGCGCCGCTTCGCCGCCGGTCAAGTCGTGCAGCGTGGCGGCCAGGCGAGCGTAGATGCCGGTGAGGGCGCGGCGGTAGGGCTCGTCTTGGCGATGTGCGTTGGTGTCGGGCGAGCTTTCAGCCAGCGCTTGCATGGCGGGCGAGACTTCAATCAGCCGCACCGACAGCGACAACTCGCCGCCCAGGTAATGCACTTCGGTCAGGTAATGGCGCAGCGCGACCTCGGCTTGCTGGCGCAGGGCGTAGCTCAAGGTGTCGGCGGTGACGTTGGGGTTGCCGTCACGGTCGCCACCGATCCACTGGCCCATGCGCAAAAAGCTGGCTACGGGTTGGCCTTCTAGCTCGCGTTCCAGCGCGGCGTAGAGCTTGGGAATTTCGCGCAGGAATGTCGCTTCGTAGTAACTTAGCGCGTTTTCGATCTCGTCGGCCACCGTCAGTTTGGTGAAACGCAGCAAACGGGTCTGCCACAACTGAACCACGCGGGCGCGCAATTGGATTTCGTTGCTGGCCAGCTCACGCGGGGTCAGGGCATCTTTGGCGGTGCTGACGGCAGAGGCCGCAGCGCGGGCGCGGATTTCGTCACGCTCGGTCAGCAGGCGGGCGATGCCGCGCTCTGCATCCAAGATGCTTTTGCGCTGCACTTCGGTCGGGTGGGCGGTCAGCACCGGGGCGACGTAGCTGCACGCCAGCGTCTCCGAGATGGTTTGCGGCGTGATGCCCGCCCAGCGCAGGCGTTGCAGCGCCACTTCGATGCTGCCTTCTTGCGTGTTGCCCGCACGCTCATGCACGGCGCGGCGGCGGATGTGGTGGCGGTCTTCGGCCAAATTGGCCAAGTGGCTGAAGTAGGTGAAGGCGCGTGTCACACTCACCGCTTGGTCGCTCGACAGGCCGGTGAGCAGCACCTTCAGCGCCCGGTCGGCCTCGTGGTCGGCATCGCGGCGAAAGGCCACCGAGAGCTGGCGAATTTGCTCGATCAGCTCAAAGGCCAAATCGCCTTCTTGTTCGCGGATCACATCGCCCAGCAGTCGCCCGAGCAGGCGAATATCTTCGACCAGCGGACGTTCGTTGTCGCGTGAGCGAGCGGCGGGGCGTTTGGTGGGTGCTGCTGCTGCTGCGGGAGTGGCTGAAGCCTGATCTGCCGTGGTCATGTGAGGGAGCGTCCTGAAGTGATACCGAGGTGGAGACGAGGCCCATGCTAGCATCCGCATCCCCCTGATGATTACCAATGGGTTACGACTTTGAGCACCTTTTTTGACGCTTCCACCGCTGCCACCCCCGTCGTGATTGCCACACGCGAAAGCCGTCTGGCGCTGTGGCAGGCCGAGCATGTCCGCGCTTTGCTCGAAGCTCGCGGCCACCGCGTCACGCTGCTGGGCATGACCACTTTGGGCGACCAAATTTTGGACCGCAGCCTGAGCAAAGTTGGTGGCAAAGGCTTGTTTGTCAAAGAGCTGGAAGTGGCGCTGGAACAAGGTCGCGCTGACATTGCCGTGCATTCGCTCAAAGACGTGCCGATGGAGCTGCCCGAAGGCTTCGCCTTGGCCTGCGTGATGGAGCGCGAAGACCCGCGCGATGCGTGGGTGTCGCCGCAATACGCCAGCTTGGCCGATCTGCCCGAAGGCGCGGTGGTGGGCACCTCCAGCCTGCGCCGCACGGTGCTGCTGCGGGCGTTGCGCCCTGATTTGCGCATCGAACCGTTGCGCGGCAACCTCGACACGCGCCTGCGCAAGCTCGACGAAGGCCAGTACGCCGGTATCGTGCTGGCGGCGGCAGGCTTGAAGCGCTTGGAGTTGGGCGCGCGCATTCGCCATATTTTTGAACCCACCGAGATGCTGCCCGCTGCGGGCCAAGGCGCGCTGGGCATTGAGATTCGTGCAGATCGCGCCGACTTGGCCGCCGCACTGGCCCCGCTGGCGCACACAGACACCTGGCGCTGCGTGGCCGCCGAGCGCGCCGTCAGCCGGGCGATGGGCGGTAGCTGCTCCATGCCGTTGGCGGCTTTTGCCACACTGGCCGCTGACGGCAGCGTGCGCCTGAACGCCGCTTGGGGCGACCCCGCAGGCCCGGCCACCTTGGTCACCGCCCAAGCCAGCGCTCCTGCTGCTGATGTGGCCGCCGCCGCTGCTTTGGGCGAGCAAGTGGCCGCGCAGCTGCGCGCCCAAGGCGCACGCTGAATTTGATGTCTGCTACGCCGACCCTGACCGTGCTGTCCGTCTTGGTGACGCGGCCCGCCGCCGATGCGCAGCACTGGGTCGCGCAATTGCAGGCGCAGGGTGTGCAGGCACAGGCATTGCCGCTGATCACTATCGCCGCGCTGGCCGACCCGCAGCCGCTGTACCACATCGCCCAGCGTTTGGATGAATTTGCGGCGGTGATGTTTGTCAGCGCCAATGCCGTCGCCTACTTTTTTGCCCAACTGCCCGCCGCGCAACAACAAGCGTGGAGCCAAGGCCGCTGCGCTGCCCGTGCGTGGTCGCCCGGCCCTGGCACCACGCGGGCGCTGATGCAGGCGGGGCTGGCTGCGCAGCAAATTGATGAGCCCGCCGCCGATGCGCCGCAGTTTGATTCCGAAGCCCTGTGGGCGGGCGTGGCGCAGCAAGTGCGCCCCGGCCAGCGTGTGCTGATCGTGCGCGGCAGCGACGAACAAGGCCAAGGCTCGGGCCGCGATTGGTTGGCTCAGCAACTGACCGCCGTGGGCGTGCAGGTCGAAAATTTGAGCGCCTATCGCCGCATCGCTCCGCGTTTGGATGAGGTGGCGCGGGTGCGGGCGCGGCAGGCGGCGGTGGATGGCACGCTGTGGTTGTTCAGCAGCTCAGAAGCGATCCACAACTTGGTGGCGCAACTGCCGACGCAAGACTGGCGTGCGGCCCGCGCCATTGCCACGCACCCGCGCATTGCAGCCACGGCCCGGCAAGCCGGGTGGGGCGTGGTGTGCGAGTCGCGCCCCGCGCTCGCGTCAGTGGTGGCCTCGATAAAATCTTGCGCATGACCTCCGAGCCGACCACCCCTGAAACCGATTCGGTGCTGCCGCCTGCTGCGGTGGCTCCGACGGTGGCTGCTGCTGCGCCGCCGCCTGCCTTGGTGCCCGGTGCATTGCTGCGCCCCGTGCTGTGGGGGCTGGCCATCATCGCCATCGTTGCGCTGGTGGCTTGCGGCTTGCTCTGGCAAAAAGTGCTGGGGATGCAAGAACAACTGGCCCGGCAAAGTGCCGAATCTGGTTCCCAAGCGGTGGAGGCGCGCACCTTGGCGCGTCAAGCCCTTGATCAAGCCCGCGACACCGTCACTCATCAGGCCGTGATGGAGGCCAAGCTCGGCGAAGTCGCCATGCAGCGCAGCCAGCTCGAAGAGCTGATGCAAAGCCTGTCGCGCTCGCGTGATGAAAACTTGGTGGTCGATATTGAATCCGCGCTGCGATTGGCCCAGCAGCAAGCCCAGCTCACCGGCAGCGCCGAGCCGCTGCTGGCCGCGCTCAAAAGCGCCGAGCAGCGCATCACCCGTGCCAGCCAGCCGCGCTTGGCCCCGTTGCTGCGCGCCATTGGCCGTGACAGTGACCGCATCCGCGCCGCCAGCATTGCCGACACGCCCGGCCTGCTGATCAAGCTCGATGAGCTGGTGCGCTTGGCTGACGATTTGCCCGTGGCCAACGCCGTTGCCACCGTCGCAGCTGTGAGCGCTGCGCCGCCCACCCGCTTGGCTGATTTGCCCGCGTGGTGGCGGCGTGTGGTCGATGTGCTGGGGCAAGAGGTGCGTAACTTGGTGCGCGTCAGCCGCATCGAGCATCCTGAGGCGATGTTGCTGTCGCCGGAGCAGTCTTTCTTTTTGCGCGAAAACCTCAAGCTCAAGCTGCTCAATGCGCGCTTGGGTTTGCTGGCGCGGCAATTGGACGCAGTGCGCGCTGATTTGAGCGCCTCGGCCAACGCGCTGCAAATCTACTTTGACCCGGCTTCCCGCAAAACCCAGTTGGCCGCCAACTTGCTGCAACAAGTGCAAAGCCAAATGAAAAGCGCTGAATTGCCGCGTGTCGATGAAACCTTGGCGGCCTTGACCACCGCCGCCGCTGGACGCTGACACCATGCGCGCCGCACTGTGGTTCCTGACCCTGTTTGCCGTGGCGGTGGCTGCGGCGCTGTTTGCGGGCAACAACCAGGGCGTGATCACCATTTTTTGGCCGCCCAACCGCATCGACTTGTCGCTGAACTTGGTGGTGCTGGTGGTGGTGGCCGTGTTTGCTGCGATGCATGTGGCCTTGCGTGCCTTGGCCGCGCTGTTTGAAATACCGCAGCAAGCCCACCGCTGGCGCGCCCAGCAGCGCGAACGCGCCACCCACACCGCGTTGCTCGATGGCATGGGTCATTTGCTGGCGGGACGTTTTTTGCGCGCTCGCAAAGCCGCGTTGGTCGCTTTGGCCCGAGAAAAATCTCTCTCTGCCAGCGGAGAAAATTTGGGCCACGCCGTGCAACTGCGTGCCTTGGCGCATTGGCTGGTGGCCGAGAGCGCCCAAGCCCTGCAAGACAAAACCAGCCGCGACCAGCACTTGGAATGGGCCTTGGCTCAAACGGCGACCCGCGCCACACCCGCAGTGCAAGAGTTGCATGACGGCGTGCAACTGCGCGCCGCCCGTTGGTCGTTGGACGAGCGCGATGTGCAGACCTCGCTGCGCTGGCTGGACGCCTTGCCGCAGGGCGTGCAACGCCGCACGCTGGCGCTGCGCATCAAACTCAAAGCGGCCCGTTTGGCCCAGCGCAGCGCTGTGGCGCTGGAAACGGCCCGCTTGCTGGCCAAGCACCGGGCTTTTTCGGTAGTGGCGGCACAAAGTTTGGTGCGTGGCTTGGTGCAAGACCAACTCCAGCACGCGCATGACGAAGTGCAGTTGCAGCGCATTTGGGCTGGCTTGGAGTCAGCCGAGCGCCAAATGCCCGAATTGGCCATTTTGGCCGCTCAGCGCCTGATGGCCGTGGGCGGCAACCGCGTCACCGCCCGCACTTGGCTGTTGCCGCTGTGGGAACGCGCCCTGACCGAGCCTGATTTGCTGAGCGAACAGCAGCGCGTGCGCCTCGTGCAAACGCTGGAATTGGCCTTGGTGTGGAATGCCAGCGCCGGTACCGAGCGCCAAGCAGATCAAGACTGGCTGGCCCGCTTGGAGCAAGCCCAGCAAAACACCCCGCGCGATGCCAGTTTGCAGTACTTGGCGGGCATGGCTTGCATGAAGCGCCAGCTCTGGGGCAAAGCCCAGCAACTGTTGACCCAAGCCAGCACCAATTTGGACGATGCCAGCCTGCGCGCCAGTGCTTGGCGCACCTTGGCGCTGCTGGCCGAGCAGCGTGGTGATGCTGCCGAAGCTGCCCAAGCGTGGAAGCAAGCAGCGCTGGCCTTGTGAGGTTGACACCACCCCATGAAAAAAGCCGCTACGGTGTTCCGTAGCGGCTTTTTTCTTCTCATCCCCAGCCGCAAGGGCTGGGGGCTGCGCGGTCAGAACGGCAGGTTCAGGTCACGCAGGTCTTTGCGCGTTTCCACCAGCACCAACGGCACGTCTTCAATCACCACCAGCGGCGGGCGCTCACGTGGTACGTGGATGGGCTTGGGTTCAGCCGCGATGGCGGCTTGCACTTGGGCCACTTTGTCCGCATCAGAGTTCACCCATTGCAGGCCCACGCTGTCGGCCAGTTGCGTCAGATCGGCCAACGGCAGGCGGTAGGGCTCGGCCACAGGCTGGGCGCTCACGACCACTTCAGGGCTGACTTCTGCGGGGGCAGCGTCAACAACAGCGGCGATGGCGGCGACTGGCGCTGGAGCGCTCACGACCTCGGCGGGTGCCTCAGTAGCGGCTGCTGCCACGACCGGTGCAGCAGCTTCAGCGGGCACTTCGGCCAGCGCAGCGACTGGTGCTTCCGGCACAACCACGGCGACAGGAGCCGCAGCGGGTGCTACAGCAGCGGGGGCGACCTCGGCCAGCGCCGCAGCTTCAACCACCACGGTGATGGGCGTTTGGTCTGCGGGGGCAGCAGGCGCACGGTCAAAGTAGGAGCGAATCACCAACGGTTCTTGCTCTGCTTCGGGGGCTGCGGGTTGGCTGTCACCAGCTTCGTCGTTGCGCGGGCGGTCGCCGTTGTTGCGGTTGCGGCGGTCACGGCCATAACGGTCGCGTGAACGGCGTTCGCGGCGCTCTTCGCCTTCGGCGCGGGGCGCTTCCATGACGGCGTTCTCGTCAGCCGGGGCCACGGTGAACATCGCAGGTGCTTCTACGTCAGCGCGGGGCGCAGCGGCTGCCACGGGCGCGGCGTTGGCTTGAGCGGCGACGGCAGGCGACTCGATAGCCTCGTCATTGCGCGCTGCCGGGCGGCGTTCGCTTGGCTCGGTGCGCTCGGCACGCGGGGGGCGGCCTTCACCGCGCTCGGTGCGTTCGCCGCGTTCACGGCGCGGCGGGCGCTCGGTGCGCGGTTCAGCGGCAATTTCGACCAACACCGGGGTGTTGTTCTCGGTGACGACGGCGGCGTTGTCGATCAGGGCGGCGCTGTTGTCGCGTCCTTCACGGCCTTCGCGACGCGGGCGGCCATTGGTGGCACCGTTGGCGTTGTTGCGCTCAGGGCGCTCGGCGCGTTCCGGGCGCTCAGTACGTTCACCACGCTCGGTGCGCGGTGGGCGGGCTTCGGCTTCACGCAGATCAGGGCGGGCTTCACCACGACGGCCTTCGCGGGTGTTGCGGCCTTCG
>CALMOI010000043.1 GCA_937871735.1 uncultured Comamonadaceae bacterium | reverse complement strand
ATGCTCAAGGCTTCGCTGAAGCCCACCATTCGACATTGACTTTGAGCCAATTCGCTGCGTTGTGACACCTTATCGCCCGTCACGAACGATCCCAAATCAACAACCCCGCTCACACCGCCACGCAAGTTAACCACACCCAAGAACCAATTCTTGGTGTGCGGCACAGTGTGAATTTGCGACCACGGAAAAATCTCCCCCGCGTGATTCAAGGGAAACAGATATCTGGCACCTGCGGCCTCAACTGCCAGCCAAGAAGCCGCAGCACCCGTGGTGCGCGCCTCTTGCAACCGGTTGGCAAGGCGACTTTGAAAAATCCGGAGTGCTTCGCGACTTGCCATGGGCTGCTTTAGCTCAATGCCTTAATTTTGGCCATCAAATCCGCAACTTCAACCGGCTTGGTCACATAGTCGCGTGCGCCTTGGCGCAATCCCCAAACACGATCCGTTTCTTGATTCTTGCTGGTGCACATGATGATCGGCACGTCCGCATAGAGCGGGTCGCGCGTAATGGCGCGGGTCAATTGAAAACCATTTTGACCGGGCATTACCACATCCATCAGGATCAAATCTGGCTTATCTTCTGCCAGTCGTTTGAACGCATCTTCAGCATTTTCAGCAGTTTTGACTGAAAATCCGTTTTTCTGCAACAAATCGGTCAGAAACATCAACTCGGTTTTCGAATCATCGACAACCAACACTTTCCGAACAGACATGACTAAACTCCTTGATTGGCAGAACTAAACTGCTTGACCGCCTGTAGCAGTTGGTCTTTGGTAAAAGGTTTGGTGAGATAGTCTTGCGACCCTACCATGCGTCCCCGCGCCTTGTCAAAAACACCGTCTTTAGACGATAGCATGACGATAGGCACAGCAGCAAATTTGGCATTTTTCTTGATGATCGCGCAGGTCTGATAGCCATCGAGTCGTGGCATCAAGATATCGCAAAAAATCAAATCAGGACAATCATCGTTGATCTTGGAGAGCGCATCGAAGCCGTCCTCAGCCAGCATCACAATATGACCGCCTTGTTTGAGGAAAATTTCCGCACTACGGCGGATGGTGTTGCTGTCATCAATGACCAACACCTTGTATCCCGATCCAGTGGAACTCACTTCGCTGTACTCCTGGCAACGTTTCGGTCTGACACCACCCATCGGGCGGCACGTTGATCGAAACTCAAATTTGGACCATTTCGAAGTCTTCGTTGCGTGCTCCGCATTCTGGGCAAACCCAGTTCATAGGCACATCGGCCCACGGCGTACCGGGCGCTACACCGTGCTCTGGGTCACCGGTGGCCTCGTCGTACATCCACCCACAAATCAAGCACATCCACGTTTTCGTATTCGTCACAGCTTAAAAGACCTTCACATAGAATGCAATCATTGTATCGAGGCATCCAGGCCGTTCCCGATCGCTGATTCTGCATTTTCATGAAATTTGGCCTATGACAAACGAGCATATCCCTCCCGTATCCGGCGACAGCACCGCAGAATCCGATCCCATCATGTCGCCGCCGTGTGTGTTGGTGTTCAACGCGGTGGATCCCACAGGTGCAGGCGGGCTGGCGGGTGATGTGCTGTCCATCGCCTCGGTGGGTGCGCACGCCTTGCCTGTCGCCACCGGCGCTTACGCTCGTGACACCGCCAAAATTTTCGACTTCTACCCTCTCAGCGAAGAAGCTGTCACTGAACAAGCCCGCGCCATTTTGGAAGACTCGCCAGTGCAGGTCATCAAAGTCGGCTTTGCGGGCAGCCCAGAAAACATCAGCGCCATTGCAGAGCTGGCCACCGACTACGCCGAGCTGCCGCTGATCGCTTGCATGCCCGACCTGTCTTGGTGGGAAGACGACAAGATCGACCAATACCAAGATGCCTTCCGCGAGCTGCTGCTGCCACAAACCACCGTGCTGGTCGGCAACCACAGCACGCTGCGCCGCTGGCTGCTGCCCGACTGGAGCAGCGACAAAAACCCCAGTCCGCGCGACATCGCCCGCGCCGCTGCCGACATGGGCACGCCTTACACGCTGGTCACGGGCATTCAATTGCCGGAGCAGTTCGTGGATAACGTACTGGCCACGCCGCAAGCCGTGCTGGCCAACGAGAAATTCGAGCGCTTTGATGTGCTGTTTGCCGGTGCCGGTGACACCCTGAGCGCTGCGCTGGCCGCCGTGATTGCCGCTGGCAGCGATCTGCCCGCCGCCGTCACCGAGGCGCTGCAATACCTCGATCACAGCTTAGAAGCAGGTTTTCGCCCCGGCATGGGCCTGGCTATTCCAGACCGCCTGTTCTGGGCCCAGCCCGAAGACGACGAAGAAGATGCCGCCGCTGACCACGAAGGCCGCACCCCAGACTTTTTGCAAATCCCGATCAATGAAACCAAGCACTGACTCCATCGACCGCAACGCCACCTTGTTCGAGCGCGCACAGCGCGTGATTCCCGGCGGCGTCAACTCGCCCGTGCGCGCCTTTCGCGCCGTGGGTGGCACGCCCCGCTTTGTGCAGCGCGCCCAAGGCGCTTACTTCTGGGACGCCAACGGCCAGCGCTATATAGATTACATCGGCTCTTGGGGCCCCATGATCTTGGGCCACGGTCACCCCGCAGTCCTCGAAGCTGTGCAAAAAGCCGCACTAGACGGTTTTTCTTTCGGAGCCCCCACCGAGCGCGAAATCGAACTGGCCGAAGCCATCATCGCCCTGGTGCCCAGCCTGGAGATGGTGCGCCTCGTCAGCTCCGGCACCGAAGCGGGCATGAGCGCCATCCGCCTCGCACGCGGAGCCACAGGCCGCAAGACCATCATCAAATTTGAAGGCTGCTACCACGGCCACGCCGACGCCCTGCTGGTCAAAGCTGGATCGGGCCTCGCCACCTTTGGCAACCCAACCAGCGCCGGTGTGCCGCCCGAAGTGGTGCAACACACCCTGGTCTTGGAATACAACAACGTCGAGCAAATCGAAGCCGCCTTTGCTGCCCATGCGGACGACATCGCCTGCGTGATGATCGAACCCATCGCGGGCAACATGAACTTTGTGCGCGCCAGCG
>CALMOI010000042.1 GCA_937871735.1 uncultured Comamonadaceae bacterium | reverse complement strand
ACATCAAACTGGTCACCGATGCTGCCGCGCCGCGCTGAATCAACAGGTAAAGCAAGGAGCTGCCGCCCAGCGTCAGCCCCAGCACGGACCACGCCATCGCCCCGATGAACTCCGCATTCCAGCGTATGGGCTCAGCCTCCAACAAGGCCAGCGGCAGTGTGACCACGAATGCTGCCATCAACTGCACCGAATTGGCCGTGCGCACATCGCACGGGGCGACATGCCGCTTTTGATACAGCGTGCCAATCGTGATGCTGAACAAGGCCAGCACCGCCCAACCCAAATTATGCAAATTGGCCATATCGCCCGGCGCGCCTTGGCCAAACTTGCGCGACACCACCAGTACCAGCCCGGTGAAACCGAGCAGCAAGCCCGTCCACTGCCGCCGCGTGACTCGCCCGGCGCTGGAGTCAGACGTGTGCGTGGCCGCCAGCCACACCGCCGTCAACACCGGCTGCACCCCCACGATCAGCGATGACAAGCCCGAGCCCATGCCCGACTTCACCGCCGCCCACACGCCGCCCAAGTAACCCGCGTGCATCAACACGCCGGTGACGGACAGGTGCAGCCATTGCTGACGCGTCTGCGGCCAACGCACGCCTGCGATAACGATCCACGGCAAAAAACACAGAATGGAGAACAAAAACCGCAGCAGCAAAAACGAAAACGGCGGCGAATTAGGCATGCCGTAGCGGGCCACAATGAAGCCAGTGCTCCAGATCACGACAAAAACGGCAGGCATCAAGCGCAAAGCGCTGGAAGAAGTAGAAGAAGAATTCATTTCACGCGGGCACGGATTTCAGGCAACGCTTTTTGCAAGTAATACACCATAGACCACACCGTCAACACGGCAGAAATCCAGATCATCCACAGCCCCCACACGCCCGTGTCCATCACGCCCAGCAGCACGCCGTCGTAGAGCAAAAAGGGAATCGCCACCATTTGTGCGGTGGTTTTGAGTTTGCCCACCATGTGAACGGCCACGCTCTTAGACGCGCCAATTTGCGCCATCCACTCGCGCAGCGCAGAAATAGCGATCTCGCGGCCAATGATGATCAGCGCCACAAACACATCCGTGCGTCGCAAATGCACCAGCACCAGCAACGATGCGCAGACCAAAAACTTGTCCGCTACCGGATCCAAAAACGCACCAAAAGCCGATGTTTGGTTGAGTTTGCGGGCCAAATAGCCGTCCAACCAATCGGTCAAAGCGAACACCACAAACATCACGGTTGCGGCTAAATTGCGGGTTTCTTGCGGCAACGGCAGATAAAACACCCCCACAATCAGCGGAATCGCAACGATCCGTGTCCAGGTCATCAAGGTAGGAATCGTGAAAAACATGGCTCGATTGTGGCACGCACCCCCAGGTGGGGCACCAGCTCAGTGCAAAGCGCGGTGAATGGCCTCGGCCAATTCGTGTGAAATGCCCTCAACAGTCGCCAATTCGTCCACGCTGGCTTCGGCCACACCACGCACGCCGCCAAAACGGCGCAGCAAATTGGCGCGCTTTTTCGGGCCGATGCCCGCAATATCTTCCAGTTGACCGCCGCCCGTGCGCACCTTGGCGCGCTGGGCGCGCATGCCGGTGATGGCAAAGCGGTGCGCCTCGTCACGGATTTGCGCCACCAGCATCAGCGCGGCTGAATCGCGCCCCAAGGCCACTTTGTCGCGCCCGTCGGCAAACACCAGCTCTTCCAAGCCGACTTTGCGTCCTTCGCCTTTTTCCACGCCCACAATCAGCGACAGGCTCAGGCCCAGCGCGGTGAACACCTCACGCGCCACGCCCACCTGCCCCACTCCGCCATCGACCAGCACCAAATCAGGCAGCGGCAGTTTGCTGCTGGCCGCTGCACCGCCCGCTTCGCGCAAGGCCTCGGCCAGTTTGCTGTAACGGCGCATCAGCACCTGGCGCATGGCGGCGTAATCGTCGCCGGGCGTGATGCCCTCGATGTTGTAGCGGCGGTAATCGCGGCTTTGCATTTTGTGCTGCTGAAACACCACGCACGACGCCTGCGTGGCCTCGCCAGCGGTGTGCGAAATGTCAAAGCACTCGATGCGAAACTGGTCAAGCTGATCTGGAGCCAAGTCCAGCGCCTCGACCAGCGCACGGGTGCGCGCTTGCTGCGAACCCTCTTCGGCCAGCAGTCGCGCCAGTTGCAAATCGGCGTTGTGCTGCGCCATCTCCAGCCAAGCGCGGCGCTGTTCACGCGGATGCAAGGTGAGGCGAATTTTCACGCCGCTTTGCTCGGTCAAAGCCGCGATCAGCGCCGGAGCCACCGGATGGCTGACGATCAATTCCGACGGCACCGGGATGCCGATGTAATGCTGGGCGATGAAGGCTTCCAGCAGTTGGCCTTCTGCGGCCCCCGCCGCAAAACCCGGTTGCGGTGATGCGTCAGGCGGCGTGTCGGCGGCTGCATCAGCCTCCACGGCGCGCAGTGCCAGCGCATCTTCAACATGGCTGGGAAAGTAAGGCCGGTCGCCCAAATGCCGCCCGCCGCGCACCATCGCCAAGTTGACGCAAGCGCGCCCGCCGTGCAATTTGGCGACCAAGATGTCCACGTCTTTGTCGAGTGTGGTGTCTACTGCTTGCTGTTGCAGCAGCTTGGACAGCGCGCTCATCTGGTTGCGCACTTCGGCGGCTTGCTCAAACTCCAGCTTCTCCGCGTGGGCCAACATGCGTGCTTCCAAGGCGGAGAGCACTTGCGTGGTCTCGCCGCGCAAAAAGGCGGCGGCGCTGCCCACGTCGCGGGCATAAGCCTCGGCGCTGATGAAGCCCACGCACGGGCCTGAGCAGCGCTTGATTTGGAACAGCAAGCACGGGCGGCTGCGATTGGCGAACACCGTGTCTTCACAAGTACGCAGTCGAAACACCTTTTGCAGCAACTGCACCGACTCTTTCACCGCCCATGCGTTGGGGTAAGGGCCAAAGTAGTGGTGCTTTTTCTCAACCGCGCCTCGGTAGTACAGCACCCGCGCAAAGTAAGCCGCATCAGGTGTGGCCTGCACACGCGGCGGCTGACTCGGCGTGCCGGTGATTTTCAGGTACGGGTAGCTCTTGTCGTCCCGAAACAAGATGTTGAAGCGGGGGTTGAGCGTCTTGATCAGGTTGTTTTCCAGCAGCAGCGCCTCGGCCTCTGATCGCACCACCGTGGTTTCCATGCGCACGATTTTGCTGACCATGTGGCCGATGCGGGTGCCATCGTGGTTGCGCTGAAAGTAGCTGGCCACTCGCCGCTTCAAGTTGATGGCCTTGCCCACATAGAGCAACTGCCCGTCCGCATCAAAGTAGCGGTACACGCCCGGCAAGCTGGGCAATGCGGCCACATCGCTCAGCAGTTGGGGTGGGTGGATAGATGAGACAGCGCCAGGGGCGATTGCCGCTGGAAACGAGCCATCCGTCAAAGCTGTAGTGCCAAAGTTGCTCATCGTGGCGAGTCTAAACGGGTCACGATAGCAGGCTCGCGCAGGAATCTCAGTCGAGCTTGAGCATCACGCGCAGGTTTTCGATGCGCACCGCGTAGGTCTTGATGTTCTCGGTCAGCGGCGCGCACAGCGCCTGGCCGGAGCAGACATCAAACCGGCCCTGGTGCAGCGGGCACTCGATTTCGCGCCCTTCGAGAAAGCCGTCGCTCATGCGCGCATGACCGTGGGTGCAGATGTTGTCGGTGGCAAACACTTCGCCCTCGACTTCGTAGAGGGCAATTTCTTTGCCCGCCACCTGCACGGCCATCACATCGCCCTCGGGCACATCCGCCAAAGCGGCAGCGTCGATCCAGTTGTCAGCCATGATTTGCCTTAAATCGGGTAGATGATGGAGTTGGCGATCATTTCGCTGTCATACACGCACAGACGCGACTTGAACTTCAGTCCTTCAGGCGTTCTGACGATGACATCGCGGTAATAGCCGACATTGAAGACCGTCGAGTCGCCGTCGTATTTGGTGCGGATCACGGTGTAGTTGGCTTCTGAGGTGATGCGCTCGCCATCGAGGCTGCGCTCGACCGACACCACACGCGGCGTGCCGACGATGTGGCGCTGGTAGTAGGGGTCGTGGTACATGGTTTCCTTCACGCCATACACCCGGTCGCGAATCATGTTTTTGCTCTCCAGCGCCAGCAGGCACAGCGGCAAGCCCTGGTCGAAGTTCTCGCGCGGTTGCAGGCGGTAAGTACCCTCTTCCACAAAAAACTCGGGCCATTTTTCCCACTCGTACGAGTCGCAGACCATGGCGTAGTCGCTGTAAAGATTGAGCAGTTCGAAGTAAGTCTTGAAGTCGATCATGT
>CALMOI010000041.1 GCA_937871735.1 uncultured Comamonadaceae bacterium | reverse complement strand
CGCGCTGGTTGATTGCGCCGCAAGAACTGCCTGTTGGTGCGCTGACTGCGGTCTTAGGCGGCGGCTATTTGCTGTGGCTGATGCACCAGCGCACCGGGCCGGGAGCTGGACTGTGAACGCCACAACGAACCTCGCGCCCGCTTTTGAACTCACGCACCTGCACGCCCAACTGGGTGGCGCGCTGGTGTTGCGCGACATCCACCTGCGCTTGCCCGCCCGCTGCTGGACGAGCATCGTCGGCCCCAACGGCGCGGGCAAATCCACCTTGCTTAAAGTGCTGGCCGGGCTGCTGTCGCCGCACACGGGCGACGTTCAGTTGCTGGGCCGCCCGCTGCACGACTGGCCCCGGCGCGAGCGCGCCTGCACCTTGTCATGGCTGGGCCAAAACGAAAGCTCGGCCGACGACCTCACCGTCTACGACGTGGTCATGCTGGGCCGCTTGCCGCATCAGCCTTGGCTCTCGGCTCCCAGCGCCAACGACCACGCCGCCGTCGAACAAGCCTTGGACGACACCCAGTCCTGGGACTGGCGGCACCGCTGCTTGGGCGCGCTGTCGGGCGGCGAGCGCCAGCGCGTGCTGCTGGCCCGCGCCTTGGCCGTGCAAGCCCAAGTGCTACTGATGGACGAGCCGCTGGCCAACCTTGACCCGCCGCACCAAGCCGACTGGCTGCGGCTGGTGCGCGTGCTGGTGCAGCGCGGCCACACGGTGGTCAGCGTGCTGCACGAAATCAGCTTGGCGCTGCACGCCGATCAATTGCTGGTGCTGCAAGCCGGTCGGGTGATGCACTTCGGGCCTTGCGCCGAGACCACCACCCACCGCGCCTTGGAACAAGTGTTTGACCACCGCATTGCCATTCACCCGCTGGCCGGGCAATGGGTGGCGCTGCCGTGTCTGTGAGCCGCGAGCGTGATGTGGTTGTGGCATGACGAATTTCAATGAAGCAAAGGGAGGCTGCGCATGAGTGGCACGGTTTGGTTTGTGGGCGCAGGCCCCGGTGATCCAGAGCTGATCACCGTCAAAGGCCGCTCGTTGATCGAGCGCGCCGGGGCGATCTTGTTTGCCGGTTCGCTGGTCAACGAGGCCGTCACGCGCTGGGCTCCGCCCGGTTGCGCCATTGCTGACAGCAAAGACATGACGCTAGAGCACATGGCCGCGTGGCTGATTGAGCAAGCGCAGCAGCACGACACGGTGATTCGCTTGCAGACCGGCGACCCGGCGCTGTATGGCGCGCTGATTGAAGTGGTGCAGCCGCTGGACGCGGCGGGCATTGCGGTGCGGGTGGTGCCGGGCGTGTCGTCGGCGATGGCCTCGGCGGCGGCGGCGGTGGAAAGTTTCACCCTTCCCGAAGTCACGCAAAGCGTGATTTTTACACGCATCGAAGGCCGCACCCCCATGCCCGAGGGCGAGGACTTGGCCGCACTGGCAAGTCACCACTGCACGCTGTGCATCTTTTTGTCGATCACGCTGCTGCACAAGGTCGAAGCCGGGCTGCGCGCTGCGGGCTGGGCGGAAGACGCGCCGATGCTGGTCGTCCACAAAGCCAGCTGGCCGGGCGAAGAGCTGATCGTGCGCGGCACGCTGGCCGACATCAAGCAGCGTTGCCGCGAGGCCAAGATCAGCAGCCAAGCCATGATCATCGCCAGCCCCACGCTGGGTGCGCGCCAATGGCCCACGCTGGCCAAGTCCAAGCTCTACGACGCCAGTTTCACCCACCGCTTTCGCAAGGCCAGCGCGCCAGTTCATTCCCCGGAGACACCATGACCACAGCCAGCACTGACACCATCCTTTTGATCGGGCACGGCTCGCGCGAGCCTGAAGGCAACGACGAAATCTGGGCCTTCGTGGCGCAGTGGCGTGCGCGCCAGCCGCAGTGGCGCATCGAAGTTTGCTTCATCGAATTTGCCGCGCCCAGCTTGCACGACGGCTTGCTGCAAGCGGCCCAAGGTGCGCGCCGGGTGCTGGTGTTGCCCTTGATCTTGAACGCGGCGGGCCACGTGAAGATGGAAATCCCCGAAGCCATCGAACACGCCCGCGAACACCATCCAGACACCGAATTCCTCTACGGCCCGCACCTGACGGCTTGTGACCCGATTTTGTCCATCCTGCGCCGCAAGCTGCGCCACGCCATGACCGAGCTGGACATGCCCGACCCCACCACCACCGGCGTGGTGCTGCTGGGGCGCGGTTCCTCAGACCGCCAAGCCAACGGCGACATGGCCAAGATGGCGCGCTGGCTGCAAGAAGAAACCGACCACGAGCTGGTTGATCTGGCCTTCACCGGCATCACTTGGCCCCGGCTGGAGCGCGTGGTGCAGCGCCAAGCCCTGTTGGGCATGACGCAAATTGTGGTGCTGCCGTACTACCTGTACACCGGCACGCTGATGCAGCGCATCAGCCGTCAAGTGGCGAACTTGCGTGTGCAATATCCGCACATCCGCTTCGCTCAGACCCCTCACTTCGGCTTTGAAAAAGAGATTTTTGAACTGCTGGAGCAGCGCGTGACCGACTTGCGCGCTGGCGTGCCCGAGGCCAAGTTGCCCTGCGACGGCTGCAAGTTCCGCGAGATTGCCCACGACTTGGGCCACGGCCATTCGCACGAACACACGCACGCACAGGTGAACCCAGCGGCGGTGCATGTCCACGCACCCGCCCACGACCATGCCGAGCCGGTGCTGGAGGCCCAAGCCGCATGAGCACCGTCAACACCATCACCGAAC
>CALMOI010000040.1 GCA_937871735.1 uncultured Comamonadaceae bacterium | reverse complement strand
AGAAGCCGAACTTGACTTGCGCATCTTCAGCCGAGATCTTGAGGGCGTCGAACACCTTGCTTTGCACGTCAGCGCGGTGAATCCGCACCGAGCCGCCACCCAATTCCCAGCCGTTCAAGACCATGTCGTAGGCCTTGGCGATGCACTTGCCGGGATCGGTGTCCATGTAATCTTCGTGGCCGTCCTTGGGGGCGGTGAAGGGGTGGTGGACGGCGTTCCAGCGTTGGGCGTCGTCGTCGTACTCGAACATGGGGAAGTCCACGATCCACAGCGGAGCCCAGCGGTCTTCAAACAAGCCGTTCTTCTTGGCCAGTTCGCTGTGGCCGATCTTCAGGCGCAGGCCGCCGATGGCGTCGTTCACGACCTTTTCTTTGTCGGCCCCGAAGAACAGGATGTCACCGTTTTGCGCGCCGCTGCGCTTGAGGATTTCGGCAATGGCCGCGTCGTGGATGTTCTTGACGATGGGCGATTGCAGGCCGTCGCGGCCCTTGTCGAGGTCGTTGACCTTGATCCAGGCCAGACCCTTGGCCCCGTAGATCTTGACGAACTCGGTGTAGGCGTCGATTTCGCTGCGGCTGATGTCCGCGCCGCCGGGCACGCGCAGGGCCACCACGCGGCCACCCTTCATGGTGGCGGGGCCGCTGAAGACCTTGAAGTCCACGTCGGCCATCACGTCGGTCAGTTCGGTGAATTCCAGCTTGACGCGCAAATCGGGCTTGTCCGAACCAAAGCGGTAGGCGGCTTCTTGGTAGCTCATCACCGGGAATTCGCCCAAGTCCACGCCCATCGTGTTTTGGAACACGGTTTTGATCATGCCCTGGAACATGTCACGGATGTCTTGCTCGCCCAAGAACGAGGTTTCGATATCGATCTGGGTGAATTCGGGCTGGCGGTCGGCGCGCAGGTCTTCGTCGCGGAAGCACTTGGTGATTTGGTAGTAGCGGTCGTAACCGGCCACCATCAAGAGCTGCTTGAACAGCTGAGGCGATTGCGGCAGCGCAAAGAACTGGCCGTCATGCACGCGGCTGGGCACGAGGTAGTCGCGCGCGCCTTCGGGCGTGGACTTGGTCAGCATCGGGGTTTCGATGTCGATGAAGCCGTTGGCGTCCAAGAACTTGCGCACTTCCATCGACACTTTGTAGCGCAGCATCAAGTTGCGCTGCATGTAGGGGCGGCGCAGGTCGAGCACACGGTGCGTCAGGCGGGTGGTTTCGGACAGGTTGTCGTCGTCGATCTGGAACGGGGGCGTGACCGAGGGGTTGAGCACCGTCAGTTCGTGGCACAGCACTTCGATCTTGCCGCTTTTCAGGTTGTCGTTGGTGGTGCCTTCAGGACGAGCGCGCACCAAGCCTTTGACTTGCACGCAAAACTCGTTGCGCAGGTCTTCGGCGACGGCAAACATCTCGGCGCGATCAGGGTCGCAAACGATTTGGACGTAGCCCTCGCGGTCGCGCAGGTCAACAAAGATCACGCCACCGTGGTCACGACGACGGTTGACCCAGCCGCACAGGGTTACGGTTTGGCCCGACAGGGCTTCGGTCACCAGACCGCAGTAATGGGAACGCATGGACATAGGAAAAGCTCTTTCACGGACGGCATCGCAGCCGAGCTGCGACACCAACGCCTCACAGGGGCGTGGACTTCGGTTGGGGTTGGAGTTTGGCGAGCGGGTCTACGGCGGGGCCGGGAGCCACTACACCCATGGAGATGATGTACTTCAGGGCTTCATCGACTGTCATCTTCAGCTCCACCACGTCGGCGGCGGGCAAGATCAGGAAGAAGCCTGAGGTCGGGTTGGGCGTGGTTGGCACGTAAACGCTGACGCAATCAGCAGGCAAGTGGCTGGCCACATCGCCGCTGGGACGGCCCGTTAAAAAGGCAATCGTCCAGCAGCCTTGGCGCGGGTACTGCACCAGCAGTGCCTTAGAAAACGCATTGCCCGAGCCAGAAAACAGCGTGTCGGCCACCTGTTTGACGCTGGTGTAGATGCTGCGCACCACGGGGATGCGGATCATCAACTTGTGCCACTGGCGTAGCCACCACTGACCGAACATGTTGGTGACGAACACGCCGGTGGCAAAAATCACCACGCTGACCATGATCACGCCCAAGCCGGGAATTTCACGCAGCTTCTCGGCAATCAGATGGAAGCCGGGGATCACGGCCTCGCTGCCAGTCAACACGGTTTGGAAGATGCCGTCCAGCATCCCCATCAGCCACATCAGCACCCAAACGGTGACACCCATGGGCAACCAGACCAACAGGCCGGTCAGGAAATATTGCTGGAGGCTACGCTTCATGGCGGGTGGCTGTGTGGAGGTTCAATGGCACGCGCAAGAGCCGCCGCAACCCGCTGCGGGGCCTGCGTCAGACTTGGGCGCAGAAGGTTCGGCGGCAGCAGGTGCGCTGGCGGTCGATGCAGCGGCAGCCGTGCTGGCGGTGGCCGAAGCGGCACCGGGGGTCGGGCCGCCACGGAAGTCGGTGGCATACCAGCCCGAGCCTTTGAGCTGGAATCCGGCAGCAGTCAGTTGCTTTTTGAATGCGGCTGCGCCACAGGCCGGGCACTGTGTCAGCGGGGCATCTGACATTTTTTGCAGTACGTCCTTGGCATGGCCACAGGACTCACATCGGTAAGCGTAGATCGGCATGGCGAATGGGAAGTAAGGTGAGCAAAGCCTGAAATTATAGGCGGGGGGTCATGGCAGGCATTAAGCCACGCCCTTGACCTTGTGGTGCGCGCCGTGGCTGTGCGCAATGGCTTGCGGCCCCAGCGAGCCCAGCAGCATCCCGGCCAGCGCGGCCAGCAAACCAGCCAACTGCGCCGGAAACTCTGCGCCCACAGGCGTGGCCAAGAACAGCACCCAAGTCAGCACGCCCAGCACGATAGACAACACCGCACCTTGCGTGCTGGCGCGCGGCCAGTACAGCCCAAACACCAGCGGCACAAACGCGCCCACCAGCGTGACTTGGTAGGCGCTGGACACCATGTCGTAAATCGACGTGCCTTGCAGCGCAATCGCATAGGCGCAAACACAGGCGCTGAACACCAGCACCGCCACGCGCATCGTCCACAACTCTTGCTTGTCATTCATGCGCGGGAAAAACTGCCGCCAGATGTTCTCCACAAACGTCACCGACGGGGCCAGCAGCGTGGCAGACGCGGTCGATTTCAACGCCGACAGCAGTGCGCCAAAAAACAGCACCTGCATCGCAAATGGCATCTTCTCCATCACCAGCGTGGGAATGACTTTTTGCGGGTCTTCTTTGATCAGCTTTTCGGCCACGTCCGGCATGATGATCAGCGCGCTGGTGACGATGAACATCGGCACAAACGCAAACAAAATGTAGCAAACGCCACCAATCACCGGGCCGCGCGTGGCGGCGTATTCGTTCTTGGCCGACATCACGCGCTGGAACACGTCCTGCTGTGGAATCGAGCCCAGCATCATGGTGATGGCTGCCGCAATGAAGCCCAGCACCTGCGCGTAATTGGGCTCGGGCAAGAACTTGAACAGCTCTTTGCGCTGCGCCAGTGCAATCACTTTGCCTGCGCCCCCAGCTTGATCAGCCGCGAACACGGCGATGACGGACAAGCCCACCACCAAGATAATCATCTGGATAAAGTCGGTCACCGCCACCGACCACATGCCGCCAAACAGCGTGTAAGCCAAGATCGAGGCCGTGCCCAACACCATGCCCATCGGCACGCTGATGCTGCCTTGCGACAGCAAATTGAACACCAAGCCCAGCGCCGTGACCTGCGCCGACACCCAGCCCAAGTAGCTCAGGATGATGATCAGGCTGCACACCACCTCAACCACGCGGCCATAGCGTTCGCGGTAGTAGTCGCTGATGGTCAGCAGTGACTTTTTGTAGAGCTTGCTCGCAAAAAACAGCCCCACCAAAATCAAGCAAGTGCCCGCGCCAAACGGGTCTTCCACCACGCCGTTCAGGCCGCTTTGCACGAACTTGGCCGGAATGCCCAGCACCGTTTCCGAGCCAAACCAGGTGGCAAAAGTGGTGGTGATGATCATCGCCAGCGGCAAATGCCGCCCGGCAATGGCAAAGTCAGCCGTGTTCTTCACCCGCTTGGCCGCCCACAGACCAATCGCGATGGTGACCAGCAAATAAGCGATGACCAAGGTCAACAGCATGTTGGACTCCTTCAACCCTTAAAACAGACGAATGCGCAGCACGAATTGCATGGCCAGCAAGCCGCAAGCAAAGCCAATGCCACCGTAGATCAGCTTTTGCAGCAGTTGGTTGGTGCGGCGTTGCTCTTGCAGCAACTGCGTCATGAGCTGGTTGTCAGCGCCACCGCGATGGCGCAAAAAGTCGTCCAGCAAGCGCGGCAGCTCGGGCAGCAACTTGGCATAGCGCGGGGCTTGAGCCTTGAGTTCATTGAACAGCTTGCGCGGGCCGATTTGGTCAATCATCCATTTCTCTAAGAACGGCTTGGCGGTGTTCCACAAGTCCAGATCGGGGTCAAGGTCGCGCCCCAGCCCTTCGATGTTGAGCAGGGTTTTTTGCAGCAGCACCAATTGCGGCTGAATCTCCACCTGAAAGCGGCGCGAGGTTTGGAACAAGCGCATCAACACCAGCCCGAGGGAAATCTCCTTCAAAGGCCGGTCAAACATCGGTTCGCAGCAGGCGCGGATGGCGGCTTCCAGTTCGTCCACTCGCGTGGCAGGCGGCACCCAGCCGGACTCGATGTGCAGCTCGGCCACGCGCTTGTAGTCACGTCGGAAAAACGCCGTGAAGTTCTGCGCTAGGTATTCTTTGTCGTACTCGGTCAGCGTGCCGACAATGCCAAAGTCCAGCGAGATATAGCGCCCGAAGGTTTTCGGATCCAAGCTGACTTGAATGTTGCCCGGATGCATGTCGGCGTGGAAAAACCCATCGCGAAACACCTGCGTGAAGAAAATGGTCACGCCATCGCGGGCCAGCTTTTTGATGTCCACCCCGGCGGCGCGCAGGCGCTCGGTTTGGCTGATGGGCACGCCCTTCATGCGCTCCATCACCATCACCTCAGGGTGGCAGTAATCCCAGTGCATTTCGGGAATCAGCACGAGCTCCAGCCCCGCCATGTTGCGGCGCAGTTGGGCGGCGCTGGAGGCTTCGCGCACCAAGTCCAGCTCGTCGTGCAGGTACTTGTCGAACTCGGCCACCACCTCGCGCGGCTTCAGGCGCTTGCCGTCGGCGCTCAGACCTTCAACCCAAGCGGCCATCATGCGCATCAGGCCCAAGTCTTTGTCGATCACCGGCAGCATGCCGGGGCGCAGCACTTTGACGGCCACTTCGCGCTCTTTCCCATCGCGGCCTTTGAGGGTGGCGAAGTGGACTTGCGCAATCGAGGCGCTGGCCACCGGCTCGCGTTCAAAGCTGCTGAAAATCTCGTCCACCGGGCGCTGGAAGGCACGCTCAATGGTCGCCACCGCCACCGCCGAGCTGAATGGCGGCACCCGGTCTTGCAAATGCGCCAGCTCATCGGCGATGTCGGCGGGCAGCAAATCACGCCGGGTCGACAGCACCTGCCCAAATTTGACAAAGATTGGCCCCAGCCGCTCCAGCGCCTCGCGCAGGCGCTGACCACGCGGCGCAGACAAATCGCGCCCCACCGTCAACACGCGCGTCAGCACGCGCAAGCTGGGGTGGCGAAAATTGCTGAGCACCAGCTCGTCGAGCCCGTAGCGCAGGGCAATCCAGACGATGAAAACGCCCCGGTACAACCGTGTCATGAAGCGGCCTTGTCGCCGCCAGCGCCACGGCCTGGACGGTTGAGCACGAACTGTTGCAGCGCTTGCGCAGCGCTGCGGGCGGCGCGGCCCAGCGCCTGTGCAGGCACGTCGCCCAGCACGCGGGCCAAGTCTTCTTCGGCATCCCAGCGCACGTGGTCGGCCAGCCAGTTGACCTCGGCGGCCAGTTGCACATCGCCTTCAATGCGAACGCCGGGTTTGTCGCCGCGCAAGGCCGTTTGCACCAAGCCAAACGGCGAAGTGTCGGTGATGGTGAGCTGCAAAGCGGGTTCGGCGCTGCCGTCAGACAGCTCCAGCAAACCCGCCGGAGTGGCGCTCAGTTGCAGCGCAAAGTTGCGCCATTGCAGCCGAATTTGCTGGCCTTTTTGGCGCACCAGCCGCGCTTGGGCCTCGGGCTCTTGCATCAGCACATGGTTGAGGAACAGCACCAGCCGGTGCTGGAGCTCGCTGATCAGCCAAGCCGGGGGTTGCAGACCAGCGCCAACCTGTTCGACCAGACCAGCGACCAAAGAAAAAGGGGACTGTGTTGCCATAGTCCCCGATTATTCCCCGAAAGGCCGAGCGCGCTGCTCGGCAAGGTCTGCCGCTTATTGCAGGGCTTGCACGCCCGCCACCAGCCAGCCGCCGCCGCTCTTGGACTTGGTCATGTTCCACACTTCGCGGAACGGGCTGGGGCCAGCCGAGGGCTCTTCGCGGATCATGCCGTTGAACTCGACGCTGGCCATGTAGGCTTGCGGCAGGTCTTCAATGCCCAGCAGTTGGGCTTCCAGCATCACCACATCGGTTTTGTTCGGTTGGCCGGGCGTGTGGTTTTCGCGCTCCGCCAATTGGGCTTTGATCTCTGTCAGCATGCCATCGGTCATCATGGCGCGCAGCGCCGGAATGTCGGAGCGATCCCATGCATCTTGCAAGGTCACGAAATTGCGCTTGGCGGCGGTGATGAAGCCGTCGGTGTCAAAGTCGGCGGGCACGCCCCAGCTTTGCGCGCCACTCAATGCCGAGCCGATCATGGAGCCGCCCGATTGCTGCGCCAACTGGCGCGCATCAAACGACGTGGTGTTGCGCTCCCACGGGCGGGCTGAGGCATCGTTGCCCACATGATCGGCGCTGTACTGCGGCGGCGTGGCGGCCACGGCGGGCGAGCTGCCCACGCCTTCAAACGCCAGCGGGCGACCGCCCATGCTGCCCGCTCCCGCAGCAGAAGCCTTGCTAGCGCGAGCGCGCATCACCATGCCAACCACCAGCATCACGCCAGCAGCCAACAAGCCGAACATCAGCATCTGACCCAAAGCGCCGCCCAAGCCCAGCGAGCTGGCCAACCAAGCCAAACCCAGACCAGCGGCCAAACCGCCGAGCATCGCGCCCCACGGCTTTTTCGGAGCCACCGCCGGAGCGGCAGCGGGCATGTTGGGTGTGCTGTTTTGCGTGGCGTTTTGTGTGCCGCCGGGTGCCGTCGGGCTGGCGTTACGCTGCGTCACGTTGCTCGATTGCTGACCGATGGACTTGCCACCGCCCAGCCGCCGTGCGGCCTCCGCATCCATGCTGCCTACCAGCATCGCCACCACCAGCATCAGGGAAAATAAGTACTTCATATTGCCTCCAGTTATTCGGGAAAAAGCATCTTCAGCACTTGATTCCAACATGCAATGCCACCATCCCGCCTGTGAGGTTGTGATAGTCCACATGGCCAAAACCGCTTTGCTTCATAAGGGTTTTGAGTTCTTCTTGGCTCGGATGCATGCGAATGGACTCGGCCAAATAGCGGTAACTGGCATCGTCACCGGCAACCAGCTTGCCTAGGCGCGGCAGCACCTTGAACGAATACCAGTCGTAAGGCTTTTCCAGCGGCTTGGCGACTTTGGAGAACTCCAGCACCATCAGCTTGCCGCCGGGCTTGAGCACACGGCACATCTCGGCCAGCGCCACATCTTTGTGCGTCATGTTGCGCAGGCCAAAGGCCACGCTCACAATGTCGAAATGGTTGTCAGGGAAAGGCAGCTTTTCTGCATCACAAACCAGCGTGGGCAACACCACGCCCGCGTCCAGCAGACGGTCGCGCCCGGTGCGCAGCATGGCTTCGTTGATGTCGGTGTGAACCACGCGCCCGGTTTTGCCGACTTTCTTGGCAAACGCCAATGACAAATCACCCGTGCCGCCCGCAATGTCCAGCACCTGATAGCCCTCGCGCGGATTCGCCACCGTGATGGTGTACGCCTTCCACAGGCGGTGCAGACCGGCTGACATCAGATCGTTCATCACGTCGTACTTGGCCGCCACCGAGTCGAACACCTGACGCACATGGCGCGCTTTGTCTTTTTCATCGACCGACTGGAAACCGAAGTGGGTGGTGCTCATGATCTGCGGGCCTTGGAGAAGTAACGACAAAACAAATGCACCGCCTTGGGCCTCACGACCGGGGGCGGCGCATCAAAAACAGGCAGAAATTATGCCCCAGCACCCAACAGTGCCGGGTTAACGCCGATCAGCACCAAGGCGATGCAGCGACGGCTTGGGTGGCACGTCAGCGTGCGCCCGCCTCAATGGCTGGCGCAGGAGTGGCCGCCTTTTTCGGGCATGGGTGCATCGCGCTCAACGCCCGCCGCTTGCAAGCGGGCCTCGTAGTCCGCCCAGATTTGCGCCTGCTGCGAGCCCAAGAAGTACAGGTAGTCCCACGTATAGATGCCGGTGTTGTGCCCATCAGAAAACGTCGGCTGCACCGCGTAATTGCCCACCTGCTCCAGCGCGGTGATGCCCACATCGCGCTTGCCGGTTTGCAGCACCTCTTGGCCCGGCCCGTGGCCCTGCACCTCGGCAGACGGCGAACAAATGCGCAGCAGCTCAAACGGAATGCGGAACTCCGCGCCGTCAGAAAAACCCACCTCCAACACCCGCGACTGGCTGTGTACCGTCAGGGCTTGGGGTGTGGGTGAGTTGGATGTCAAACCAGCCATGAGATCACCTGTTTTCTCAAAATCACACTAACACGCGCTCAATACCGCCGGTGTTGGCAGCGCTGACGTACTCGGGCAGCCAGTTGTCGCCCAAAATCTGGTTCGCCATTTCGACCACGATGTAGTCGGCTTCGAGCAGGCCGTTGGGCAAGTCATTGCCGTAGCGGGTCAAGCCTTGCAGGCAGCTTGGGCAGCTGGTCAAAATTTTGACATCGCCTTGCGGGGCGCTGGCCGCAGCCGGGCTGGTGGCCGCGTTCAAGGCTTGCAGGGTGACGACGTTCTTTTGCAGCTCCTCTTCCTTACGGAAGCGCACTTGCGTCGAGATGTCGGGCCGGGTCACGCCCAGCGTGCCCGATTCGCCGCAGCAGCGGTCGCTCTTGACCACGTTGTTGCCGATCAGCGCCTTCACCGTTTTCATCGGGTCTTGCAGCTTCATCGGGGTGTGGCAAGGGTCGTGGTACAGGTAGCCGCCCGCACTGGCGTTCAGCGTGATGCCCTTTTCCAGCAGATATTCGTGGATGTCGATGATGCGGCAGCCGGGGAAAATCTTGTCGAACTGGTAGCCCTGCAACTGGTCATAGCAGGTACCGCAGC
>CALMOI010000039.1 GCA_937871735.1 uncultured Comamonadaceae bacterium | reverse complement strand
CGCGTCAAGCTGTGGCTGAAGAACAGCTACGAGATGCTGGACACGCTGCCGCTGTAAAGCGCCCTGCCCGCTTCGTTCAAGCCGGGCGGCGAGCGATGCGCCATGCCATCAGCACCACCACGGTAATGATGGCGCAAAAGCATAAGAACGACCAGTTGGCAATCGAGCCACCGAGGAAGGTCCAGTCAATCGCGGTGCAATCGCCGCTGCCTTTGAAGATCATGGGCAGCGCTCGCTTGAGCGGGAAGGTTTCGATCATTCCGTAAAAATCCCGCCCGCAAGTCACGACTTCGGGCGGGTACCACTGCAACCAGCTTTGGCGTGCCGCTGTGAAGGCACCAAAGCCTGCGGTGATCAAAATCAACGCTGCGCCTGTCAGTTGCAACGGGCGCTTGCCGCTGGCGGCTGTGAGTGCGGCCAACACGGCCACCACCATCAAGCAATATCGTTGCACGATGCACATCGGGCACGGGTTCAATCCCACCACATGCTGCAAATACAGCCCAAACGACAGCAGTCCGACGCAAATCAGCGCTATGGCGGCGAATACACGCCGGGGGTAGGAATCAAACCAGTGCAGCAACATGTCAACTTTCTACAAATACCTTGGCTTTGCGCGGTGTCAGCACCAATGTGTCACCTTCACGCAAGTCTAAGTCTCTGAATTGTTGCGCAGGAAGTTGCGCCTCAATCAATTCAGCATCTCGGGCTTGGGTGCCGCTGGTCTGATTTGGTTCCACACGGTTCAGCTCTAAGCGTGCAATCGGACCGATGGTGATAGCGCGCTCCAGCTTCACCACAATGCCTTTGGCACCGGGGGTGTAGCGCTGCACGTCCAAGTCGTGAGGCCGCACATAAGCAAGAGCTTGTGCATCTTGCGCGTCTTGGTGCTCGGGCGCATCAAAGCGCAAACCCTGAGCGCCGCTGCCGATGAGCACTTCGCCCTCATGCGCGCGGCCATGAAACAAGTTCACATCGCCCAAAAATCCGTACACAAAGGGGCTGGCCGGGTGATCCCACACGTCTTGCGGCGAGCCCACTTGCTCGACTTGGCCTCGGTTCATCAGCACCACGCGGTCGGCCACTTCCAAGGCTTCTTCTTGATCGTGGGTCACAAAGATGCTGGTGACATCCAAGTCGTCGTGCAGGCGGCGCAACCAGCGGCGCAGTTCTTTGCGCACCTTGGCATCGAGCGCGCCAAAGGGCTCGTCCAGCAGCAACACTTTGGGTTCGACTGCCAACGCCCGCGCCAACGCAATGCGCTGGCGCTGCCCGCCTGAGAGCTGCGACGGGTAGCGGTCAGCCAGCCAATCGAGCTGCACCAAACCCAGCAAGTCATGCACTTTTTGCTTGATTTGGCTCTCTGAGGGGCGCTGGCCGCGTGGCTTCATGCGCAGGCCGAAAGCGACGTTGTCAAACACCGTCATGTGGCGAAACAGCGCGTAGTGCTGGAACACAAAGCCAACTTGGCGCTCGCGCACATGCACATCAGTGGTGTCTGCGCCGCTGAACAAGATGCTGCCGCTGTCTGCCGTTTCCAGCCCGGCAATGATGCGCAGCAGCGTGGTTTTGCCGCAGCCCGACGGCCCCAGCAGCGCCACCAACTCGCCCGACTCGATCTGCAAATTGATGTTGTTCAGCGCACGAAATTGGCCAAACTGCTTGTTGATGTTTTGAATGGCAATGCTCATGGTCGAACCTTTAAAGTGAGCTGGCCGAGCGGGCCAAAGAAGAAGAAACAAACGAGGTTGTCGCGCCGCCGGGGCTGGCGGGCTGGGCGTTGGGGTTTTCAGGTGGCAACTCGGCCACAGCTTGGCGCGATTGGTGATGCCGCCACTCCACCACCGACTTGATGGCTAACGTCAGCAGTGCCAACAGCGCCAGCAACGAAGCCACCGCAAACGCCGCGACTGACTGGTATTCGTTGTACAGAATTTCGACATGCAGCGGCATGGTGTTCGTCTGCCCGCGAATGTGGCCCGACACCACAGACACCGCGCCAAATTCACCCATTGCCCGTGCGTTGCACAAGATCACGCCGTAAATCAGCCCCCATTTGATGTTGGGCAGCGTGACGTGCCAGAAGGTCTGCCAGCCCGTCGCACCCAGCACGATGGCGGC
>CALMOI010000038.1 GCA_937871735.1 uncultured Comamonadaceae bacterium | reverse complement strand
CCTTGGCGCTCCAGCTCGCGCATGGTGTCCAGCACGGCTTTGTGCTCGGTTTTGACCGTGATCAGGTGCTTACCTTTGCTCTTGTAGAACTGAGCAGCGCCCTTCAAGGCCAAGTTGTTGGATTCGGTCGCACCCGAAGTCCAGACGATCTCACGCGGGTCAGCGCCAATCAGGTCGGCGACTTGCTCGCGAGCCTTTTCGACAGCGGCTTCCGCTTCCCAGCCCCAAGCGTGGCTGCGGGAGGCGGGGTTGCCGAAATGCTCACGCAACCAAGGAATCATGGCATCGACCACGCGTGGGTCGCAAGGCGTGGTTGCGCCGTAGTCCATGTAAATCGGGAAGTGGGGAGTGGTCATATCGGGCTCTTCAGATCAAGATTTGGCGTAGGTGTTGCCCAAGGCAAACACCGAATTGGGTGCGTTCACGCGGATGGGCTTGACCACCGGCATGCTGGAAATAGCGCGCTTGACGGTCGGTTTTTCTTCAATTTGCACGCCCTTGGCGATTTGGTCTTCCACCAGCTTTTGCAGCGTGACCGAATCCAAAAACTCTACCATGCGCTGGTTCAACGCCGACCACAGTTCGTGCGTCATGCAGCGGCTGCCGTCGTTTTGGCAGTTTTCTTTGCCGGCGCAGTGGGTGGCATCAATCGGTTCATCCACTGAGAGGATGATGTCGGCCACGGTGATGTCAACCGCTTTGCGGCCCAAGGTGTAGCCGCCGCCGGGGCCACGGGTGGATTCCACCAGCTCGTGGCGACGCAGCTTGCCAAACAATTGTTCCAAGTACGACAAGGAAATCTGCTGGCGCTGGCTGATTGCAGCCAAAGTGACCGGCCCGCCGCTTTGTCGCAGCGCCAAATCAATCATGGCAGTGACCGCGAAGCGGCCTTTGGTGGTCAGACGCATTGCATGCTCCTTTTATTTATCGCATGTACCGCAGAGCGGGGCACTCGCATGACGGGTGAATGTCAATCTCATGACAGACAGCGTGTTGTTGAGTGATTGTGTCAAGTATAACGCAATCCCCATGATTTCACTCGGGTAAAGGCCGTCGCCAGCCTTACCCACCTCAAACGCCGAACGCGCGCACCTTGAGCAGCGCCAACTGATCACGCACTCTGGCCGCTTGTTCAAACTCCAAATTGCGTGCGTGCTCCAGCATTTGCTTTTCCAGGCGCTTGATCTCGCGGGCCACATCCTTTTCAGACATGTCTTCCACTTTGGCGCGTTCAACTGCTTCTTGCTCCAACCGATCGGCCTCGCGGCCTGCTTTCTCGCTGTACACCCCGTCGATCAAATCGCGCACTTGCTTGACGATGCTGCGCGGCGTGATGCCATGCGTTTCGTTGTAAGCCAGTTGCTTGATGCGTCGGCGCTCGGTCTCGCCCATCGCTTTCTTCATCGACTCGGTGATACGGTCGGCATACAAGATGGCTTTGCCATGCAAATTTCGCGCCGCCCGGCCTATGGTTTGAATCAAGCTGCGCTCGGCGCGCAAAAAGCCTTCTTTGTCGGCATCCAAAATCGCCACCAAGCTGACTTCGGGAATGTCCAGCCCCTCGCGCAGCAAGTTGATACCCACCAGTACATCAAACACACCCAAGCGCAAGTCGCGGATGATCTCAACCCGCTCCACGGTGTCGATGTCCGAGTGCAGGTAGCGCACCTTCACGCCGTTGTCGCTCAGGTAATCGGTGAGCTGTTCGGCCATGCGCTTAGTCAGCGTGGTGATCAGCACCCGCTCGCCCGCCACAGAGCGGATGCGGATTTCTTGCAGCACATCATCGACTTGGTGCGTGGCCGGGCGCACTTCCACCAGCGGATCAACCAGCCCCGTGGGCCGCACCACCTGCTCCACCACCTGACCAGCGTGGGTCTTTTCGTAATCAGCGGGCGTGGCCGAGACAAAAATGCACTGGCGCATGCGCGTCTCGAACTCCGAGAACTTGAGCGGGCGGTTGTCCAACGCGCTGGGCAGGCGAAAGCCGTATTCGACCAGCGTGGTCTTGCGCGAACGGTCGCCGTTGTACATGGCGTTGAGCTGGCCGATCATTTGATGGCTCTCGTCCAAGAACATCAGCGCGTCTTTGGGAAGGTAGTCGGTCAGCGTGCTGGGCGGATCGCCGGGGGCCGCGCCGGACAAATGCCGGGTGTAGTTTTCAATGCCTTTGCAATGGCCGACTTCGCTCAGCATTTCCAAGTCAAAGCGGGTGCGTTGCTCTATGCGTTGCGCTTCGACCAACTTGCCCGCGCTGACCAGCTCTTTGGAGCGCTCCACCAGCTCGGCTTTGATAGTCTCCACCGCCGCCATCACCTTATGGCGTGGCGTGACGTAGTGGCTGCTGGGGTAGACGGTAAAACGCGGAATTTTCTGGCGCACTTTGCCGGTGAGCGGGTCAAAGAGTTGCAGCGTCTCCACCTCGTCATCAAACAGCTCAATGCGGATCGCCAGCTCGGAATGCTCCGCCGGGAACACGTCGATGGTGTCGCCGCGCACCCGAAAGCGCCCACGCGCAAATTCCACGTCATTGCGCTGGTACTGCATGCGGATCAACTGGGCAATCGCCTCGCGCTGGCTGAGCTTGTCGCCCGAGCGCAGCGTCATGATCATCTGGTGGTAGCTCTCGGGCTCGCCAATGCCGTAGATGGCCGAGACGGTGGCGACGATGACCACGTCGCGCCGCTCCATCAGGCTTTTGGTGCACGACAGCCGCATTTGCTCGATGTGCTCGTTGATGGCGCTGTCTTTTTCGATGAACAGGTCGCGCTGCGGCACATAGGCTTCGGGCTGGTAGTAGTCGTAGTAGCTGACGAAATATTCGACCGCATTGTTCGGAAAGAACTCGCGAAATTCGCTGTAGAGCTGCGCCGCCAGCGTTTTGTTGGGCGCGAACACGATGGCGGGGCGGCCCATTTGCGCAATCACGTTCGCCATCGTGAAGGTTTTGCCCGAGCCGGTCACGCCCAGCAGGGTTTGGAACACTTCGCCGTCGTTGAGCCCCTCCACCAATTGCGCAATGGCGGTGGGCTGGTCGCCTGCGGGCGGGTACGGCTGGAACAACTGAAACGGTGAGCCAGGGAAACTCACCCACTGTCCCGCAGGCGTAGCGGCGGGGTCAGCAGGCGGGGTTGAAGGCAAGAGAGCGGGGTC
>CALMOI010000037.1 GCA_937871735.1 uncultured Comamonadaceae bacterium | reverse complement strand
AACCACGCTGGGCCAAGTCCAAGCGCAGGTGATCCGCGATTTCATGCAGCGCGGGCAAGCGCGCTTGCGCCTGCGGGTCATGCACCCGATGGACACCGGCTTGGCCGCAGGCATTCCCGCCTATTACCTAGAGCACGTCGAAGCCCAAGGCGAAGACGGCCAGCCGTGGTGGAAGCTCGACCTGTACGAGCCGATTGCTGAAAACCCCATCTTCACCTTCGACTTTGCCGAGTCGCCGCCCACCTTGCTGCGCATTGTGGGGCGCGATGTGTCGGCGCTGCGCATTGAAGCCGAGGTGCGGTCATGAGCGCGCGTTGGGACTTGCATGTGCGCCGCAGCGGCACAGTGAGGGCTGTGGTTGCGACTGCCGTGGCTCTTGAGGGGGCGCTGGCCGCCGCGTGGCCGGTGTGGGCGCAGCCGGTGGCACCCGCATCCGTGCCAGACATCGCCACGCTGGACTATCGGCTGCAACCGCGCCAGATCGCGCCCAACGTGTGGGTGATCGAGGGCGCGGTGGCTGACTTTGAGCCAAAAAACGGCTGCAACATCATCAACACCGGTTGGATCGTGACTCCGGCGGGTGTCACTGTGGTCAACACCGGGCCGTCGTGGCGCTATGGTCAGCAGCAGCGCCACGCCATCGAGCAGACCTTGCGCCACTCGGCGATGTTGGGTGCGAACCACGTCCAGCAGGTGCTGAACCTGAATTTGCACCCCGATTACTTCTTCGGCAACCAAGCCTGGGCTGATGTGCCCACCCGCGCTTTGGCGGGCAGCCAAGCGGGCATGCAGGCCGAAGGTGGCGCGTATGCCGACAACCTCTACGCCCTGTGCGGCGACTGGATGAAAGGCACCGAATCCACCCCCGCCCGCGAGGTGCTGAGCGCAGGCATGCAGACCTCGGGCGCGCAAGGTGAGCCGCCGCTGGAGTTGCTGCGCCTGCACGGCCACACGGCTGATGATTTGGTGGTGCTCGATCACCGCAGCGGTGTGGTGTTCGCTGGCGGCTTGGTGTTTGCCGAACGCATTCCCACCACGCCGCACGCCAATCTGGAAGCTTGGTTGGCCAGTTTGGATCAACTGGAGCGGCGTTTGGCCGACTTCAAGCTGGTGGCGCTGGTGCCCAGCCACGGCCCGATTTACCCCGACGCGCGCGGCTTGCGGCAAACCCGCGACTACCTGAGCTGGTTGCGTCAGCGCCTAGCCGACAGTGCCGCGCAGGGGCTGGACATCAGCGAAGTGTTGGCCTTGCCGCTGCCCGAACCTTATGCCCACTGGGGCGCGGCGCGCAGCGAATACGCCCGCAACATCACCCATCTTTACCCGGCTTATGAGCGCGCCGCTTTGAGCGTCCAACCCAGCCGCTGAGCGCGGTGCTGTATCCCGCTGGAACACTGATGTGTCACAGCGCCTTGCGTCAAGCTGAAACATATGCAGGCCACTGCATGAGAACCAGGTCAATTTGTGAGGGAATTCCCTAGGTTTGACCTGCCGCAAAGCGGGTTTTTGCGTGGCACGGTACTTGCCATTATTGGGTTGGAGTATCCGACAACAGTGGGGACGGAGATCCGGTGGTTCAGGCCCGGTCTGATCACATGAACACCCCGCGCAGGCAACCGACAGGAGACAACGCGATGAAACGCAAATTGCTCAGCCTTCTCGTGCTGATGGCTACCGCTCATTTGGGCGCACATGCAGCTGGTGTCACCGACGCCATGATCGACAACGATGCCAAGTCCACCGGCGACGTGCTCAGCTGGGGTATTGGCACCCAAGGTCAGCGCTATGTGCCCTTGAACAAGATCAATCCGGAAACGATCAAGAATCTCGTGCCCGTGTGGTCGATGTCTTTCGGCGGTGAAAAGCAGCGCGGCCAACAGTCGCAGCCGCTGATCTATGACGGCAAGATGTACGTCACCGCGTCGTACTCCCGCATTTATGCGGTTGACATCAAGACCGGCCAAAAGCTGTGGAAGTACGAGCACCGCCTGCCTGAAGGCATCATGCCTTGCTGTGACGTGATCAACCGTGGCGCTGCTTTGTACGGCAACTTGGTGATTTTCGGCACGTTGGATGCCCAACTGGTGGCCTTGGACAAAGACACCGGCAAAGTGGTTTGGCGCGAAAAGATCGACGACTTCAAGGCGGGCTACAGCTACACCGCCGCTCCTCTGATTGCTGAAGGCTTGCTGCTGACCGGCGTGTCTGGCGGCGAATTCGGCGTGGTGGGCCGCGTCGAAGCACGTGACCCGATGACCGGCAAGATGGTCTGGACACGTCCTGTGGTCGAAGGCCACATGGGCCACAAGTACGACAAGGATGGCAACGCCACCGACAACGGCATCAGCGGCACCACCAACGCCACGTGGCCGGGCGAAATGTGGAAGACCGGCGGCGCAGCCACTTGGCTGGGCGGCACCTACGATCCCAAGACCAAGTTGGCTTACTTCGGCACTGGCAACCCCGGCCCGTGGAACAGCCACCTGCGCAAGGGTGACAACCTGTACTCTGCCTCCACTGTCGCTATCGACGTGAAGAGCGGCCAAATCAAGTGGCACTACCAAACCACCCCCAACGACGGTTGGGACTTCGACGGTGTGAACGAATTCGTCACCTTCGATATGGACGGCAAGCGTTACGGCGGCAAGGCCGACCGCAACGGCTACTTCTACGTGATTGACGCTGAAAACGGCAAGCTGAAAAACGCTTTCCCGTTCGTGACCAAGACCACTTGGGCCAAGGGCATCAATCTGGAAACTGGCCGTCCGAACTTCGTTCCTGAAGGTCGTCCGGGTGACCCCACATCGACCGATGGCAAGAAGGGCGAATCCGTGTTTGCCGCACCGGCTTTCTTGGGTGCCAAGAACCAAATGCCGATGGCCTACAGCCAACAAACCGGTCTGTTCTACGTGCCTTCCAACGAATGGGGCATGGAGATCTGGAACGAGCCGATCACCTACAAGAAGGGCGC
Organism: uncultured Comamonadaceae bacterium; assembly: GCA_937871735.1. Lineage (GTDB taxonomy): Bacteria > Pseudomonadota > Gammaproteobacteria > Burkholderiales > Burkholderiaceae_C > CALMOI01. Next base: position 181 of record CALMOI010000037.1, on the reverse strand, counting down.
GGCCTACCTGGGCGCCGGCTTCACGATCAAGCCGCTCTACGACGACTACATCGGCGCGTTGCGCGCGGTCAACCCCAAGACCGGCAAGATCGAGTGGGAAGTCAAGAACGAGGCCCCGCTCTGGGGTGGCGTGCTGACGACCGGCGGCGACCTGGTGTTCTGGGGCACGCCCGAAGGCTAC
>CALMOI010000036.1 GCA_937871735.1 uncultured Comamonadaceae bacterium | reverse complement strand
TGGGCCGCGCCATCAAGGCTGGCCGCGTGTGGACCAACTGCTACCACGCCTACCCGGCACACGCAGCCTTCGGCGGCTACAAAGAATCCGGCATTGGCCGTGAAACCCACAAGATGATGCTGGATCACTACCAACAGACCAAGAACCTGCTGGTCAGCTACAGCGAAAACAAGCTGGGCTTCTTCTGATCGGCACCTGATCGAAGACGGCTCACGCCTGACGCAACACAAGGGAACGGGGAACCGTTCCCCTTTTTTCATGCCCAACTCACCGCACCCAAGCATCACCACCTCAACGAGGAGACACATCATGGTTGAGAAAGTCATCGCCACCCCCGCCACGCTGGAGCTGATTGCGTTTTTGCAGCGCAAATACGGCCCGAATTTGTTTTTTCACCAATCTGGCGGCTGCTGCGACAACAGCGCGGCCAACTGCTACCTGCCCGGTGAGTTAACCATCGGCGCGGGCGATGTGTATTTAGGCGACATCGGCGGCTGCCCGTTTTACATGAGCACGACACAGTACGAGTACTGGAAGCACACGCAGCTCATCATCGACGTGCTGGACTGCCACGGCGGCGGCACCTTCTCACTTGAAGGGCCGGAGGGCAAAGCCTTTCACACCCGTTCACGCCTGTTCACCGACGAAGAATGCAAAGAGCTGGGGTTTTGAAGGCCAGCCGCTCGCAGGCCGCCCGGCGTGCCGGTCATGGTGTGTCTGGCGGCTGCAAGTTTTGTGTGATGTGCGGCGAGAGGGCGGCCTGTAACTGAGGCACTTCATCCGCAAAGGCCAAGCGCACATGGGCCGACTTGACCGCCGCCACCGCCAGCCGCACCGACTCCATGCTGGCGTGGGGCGAGGCGCGCACCTGCACCAGCAGCGTGGGCACTTGCGCATGCCGCGCCTGGAGCACCTCAGGCAAAGCCGCCGCCGCCACAGGCACGGTATCGAGCAGATAGGTGCCAGCTTCCGACACACGCAGCTCGGCATGGACGGCGGGCGTGGGCAGCCCGCAGGCGCTGAGCAAGGCAGCAGACAAGAAAAGTAAAGGAAGACGGTGTGTGTGCATGGTGGTGGACTGAATCAAAGTCAGTAACAAACGCAGGTCAAAAGTTCCATCAACTGGGCAGATGCGCCCAGCATCACAGCAACCAGTCAGGCGGCCAAGGCCTCAATCACAGCATTGGGGTTGTGCGCAATCACGTTCAGCAAGACCAAGGCGGGGCCGTGTGGCATGCGATCACCGCGCTCCCAGTGGCGCAAGGTGGCGGTAGAAAATCCAAAGCGTGAAGCGAACTGCTCCTGCGTCATGCCAACCTTGGAACGCAGCGCCTTCACGTCCACGGGACGGGGTCTGTGGACGCGGGTTTGCGGAGATTGACCCTCGGCGTGTGCGATAGCTTCTAGCAAGCCACGCTGGATACTCTCAAATGCAGTACTCATCTTTGTTTCCTTTTCCATGCCAAAACCAGCAAGTCAACCAATACAGCCAAGCCATTGCGTTCGGCTTTGGACAGATTGGCTTGGTCTCCTTTGGCAAACAACGTCAGGAGGTACAGCGGCATCTGCTCATCATGAAAGTAATAGATGACACGCACACCGCCACTCTTGCCTTGCCCACCACGCCCCCAGCGCAACTTGCGCACGCCACCCGTACCCTCCAACAAGTCACCTGCTTTGGGTTGTTGCGCCAAGTAGCGAATCACATCTTGCCGTTCAGCCTCAGAAAGTAACTTATCGGCAGCGCGGATGAATTCGGGCAGTTCGGCAATGGTGAGCATGGGCCATCTTAATCCAATGGGACGGTAAATCCCAGACTCACACCTTCACCGCAACAAGGCCACCGCGCCAGAAAACGTCAAGAACGCAGCGGCAGTGGAAATCAAGATGATCCGGGCGATACGACCGTTGTCCGCGTCAAATCGTTCCGCCAACAGCGACACATTGCTGGCGCTGGGCAGCGCTGCCACCAGCACCAGCACGCTCAGGGTGTAGGGACTCATGGTCGCGCCCAGCAGCATGAAGACCTTGGCTGTCAGCAGCACCAGCAGCGGATGCACCAGCAACTTGACCAGCGCCACCGGCAGATAGTCGCGCAGCAGCAGCGGATGGTGCGCGTGGCGACTGGGCACCATCTGCGAACGCGCCAGCACCGCGCCAATGGTGAACAGCGCCACGGGCGACGCCGCATCGGCCAGCAAAGCCACGGTTTTGAATACTGGGGCGGGCAACGTCAGCCCCAGCGCCGAACTCAAAGCACCCAGCAAAATCGCCCACGGCATGGGGTTGAGGAACACGCCTTTCAGGGCTTGCCGTGCCGCATGGGCCACGCCGTGTTGGCCCGCGCCGTCCAGCCGCGACAGCGCAATGCACAGCGACGAGGTGATCACCATATCGACCACGATGGTGACGATCACCGGCCCCGCTGCCTGCGCGCCCATCAGCGCCACCAGCAGCGGCATGCCCATGAAACCGGTATTGGGAAAAGCCGCCACCAACGCGCCAAAAGACGCATCGTTCCAGCCAATGCGCGGGTTGCGGCTGGCCGTCACCACCACGCCAACGACCACCAGCGCGCACAACAGCCAGGTGAAAAACACGCTCGCATCCAGCAATTGAGCCATCGGCGTGGTCGCACCAAAGCGGTACAGCAGGCAAGGCAGCGCAAAAAACAGCACGAACCCGTTCAGACCGGGAATGGCCTCCAGCGCCAGCAAGCGGCGGCGCGCCGCCAAGTAGCCGCACAGCACCAACGCGAAAAATGGGAACGTAATTTGCAAGACAGCCAGCATGGGCAGATTGTGGCAGCGATGACACAGGTGCGCGCCTTCGATTCAGGTACACACGTTAGGATTCAACGCGTCAAAAAGTACGGGGTATGGGAGTTTGAATATGCGCTTGGTTTTCATGCTGATCGTCGTGAGCCTGCTGGCGGGCTGTGCCGGAAAGAAATACACCGTGGACGACGGTCGCGCCGTGAATGAAGAGCTCTTGAGCCACATTCGCAGCTTTGGTGCGGGTGAAAAAGTGCTGCGCCCGGCCATTGCCCGCAGCGCCACCTTGAAAGACCCCGACTGCGACCGCCAATGGGAATTGCCGTTTTCCGTGGCCACCAGCTACGACTGGAGCGAAGACGACCGCGTCGCATGGGTGCGCGCCTTGGGCGTGGACGAGCGCGTCACGGTGGTAGGTGTCACGCCCGACAGCCCGTTGAAACTGGGCGACAAAATCCGCTCTTTCGACAACTACCGCAGCGACAACAGCGAAGACATGCTGACCCGCTTGGCCGCCCTGCGCGAGCGCGGCTTCCCAATCAACGTCGGACTCTCCAATGGGACGAGTGTGACCGTCCACCCCTTCCAAGTCTGCCGGGGCTACACCCGACTGGCACCGCCGGGCAGTCCCAAAGCGCAGGATTACCACTGGCTGATGAGCGTCCACCCCCTCGAAGTCACCCGCGCCGACCTGACCGACGACGAGGCGCTGTGGATGGTGCTGTGGACGCAAGGCGTGTCCGAAGAAGGCGGCGTGCGCATGAAGGCCTACAGCTACACCACCACCATCGCGGGCACGGCGTACAGCTTGTTTTCGCTGGCGTCTGGCCTGCAAGGCGCGGCCTTGGCCGCCAACGCCGCCGTCAAAGCCGCGCAATCTGCCGCTGCCGCCGCCGCGACCGAAGTGCTCAAGCAGCAGCTCATGGACCAAGCCACCAGCTACGCCAGCAGCAAAGTGCGCGAGCAATTGGTGGGCGCGGTGCAAAAGCTCAGTCAGCAGCAGGTGATGAACACCATGCAACAAGCCGCCGCCAACCGGGGCGCTCTCTCGGGCGTGGCGTGGGTGGCGTCCACCGTGTTTGACCGGGCGGATGCCTGGGCCTACACCCGCATGGAAAAGCTCCAAGCCAACCCGCTGGCCGGTTTCACGCTGCACCAAAAGCTGCTGGAACAAGGCTTGGCCTCGAACTCGATGGTGCTAGACCCCGAACGCATGTCAGCGCTGAACAAAATCGCTACTGCCCAAGGGCGCGGCGAGGAAGTGACCACCATCTTGCAAGGCATCAAGCCCGACGATTTGCAAATGCCGCTCACCGACATGCCGCTGGCCACCGCGCCCGCCGCCTTCAGCTACGACGACCTCAGCGTGCCCGTGATGGGCGACCAACCGTATGCGCGCGGCCTGATCGACGGCATGTTGCACACCGCTTACGTCCCCGCCAGCGCCACCAAATAAACCACCCTCTATGCAACCCTTGCACATGCGTTTGCCTTTGCACCCCTTGACCCGGGCCGTCTTGGCCCTGTGCCTGACCTTGCCCCTGACGGCTGGGGCGCAAACCAGCCCGATGGAATTGCTCCAGCGCCTCAAACAAAATCTGCCGGGAAGCACCGCCGCCACCACGCCGCCTGCGGCTGAAGCGCCAACCGCCGCCCCTGCAACGTCACCGCCGCCGACAGCACCCAGCGCCAGCGCTGCAACACCTGCCACCACACCCGCCGCAGACGCTACATCCAGCCCCAGCGCAGTTGCCGCCGAAGTCGCCGCGCCCCAACCCGCACAGCAATCCGCACCCGAAGGCTGCCGCCCGCTGAGCGACAAAGCCACCGCCGTTGACCTCAAAGCCCTGACAGCCCAATCGCAAAAAGCCGAACTCGCCACCCAAGCTCGGCTGTTTGACGAGGCCGTGCTGCTGTGGTCGCAAGCCGTGGGCGTGTGCGAAGGCCGCGCCAAAGACCGCGCCCAACGCAACTTGAACGACAGCCTGAAGATGCGCGCAGGCATTCAAGAGCAACTCGGCTCTGGCCCGCAATGCGCCGCCGCACACAAAGACGCGGGCAGTTTTCAGGACATGGGCCGGCAAGCCTTGTCCGAGCGCCGCTGGGGCGAAGCCGCCATGCTGTACCGCAAAGCCGAAGACCTGTGGGAGCTGGCCTCGGAGCGCTGCAACGGCACGCAGCAAGAAGTGGCACAACGCCGCCGCGAGCAAGCAGAAATCGACAGCATCAACGCCGAGCACTGCGCCCCCGCGTTTGAACAAGCCCGCGAGCAAAACCAACGCCTGCGCACGCTGGCCCCCGGCATGAACCGGGAAGAAAAACAAGAAGCTTCCCAAATGGTCGAAACCCTGTGGCGCGACCTGCTGGGCCTGTGCAAAGGCCCGGTGCTGGACACGGCCCGCAGCAACGCACAAGCCTTGGCGCGCGAACGCGGCACGCCGTGGGCCTCCACGCGCAGCGCCATGTCGATGAACATCAGCGCTTCCGACCTGCGCGCTTTGGGCACCACGGCCACCAACACAGCGGCGAATACCGCAGCGCAATCGGCAGCGGCACAAATGCTGGCACCAAAGATTGAAACGGCAACCTCTGCCCTGCCCGGCCCCGCCGCCGCCAAAGCCACCGCAGGCGCGCTCGGCACCGCTGCGGCAGCCGGAGCTTTGCAAGCGGGCACAGCAGCGCCTGTGCAACAAGCCGCAACGGCAGCGCAAGCCGCGCCGGTCGCGATGGCCACCGCCGCAGCCGCTGCGACCGCCGCCAATGCCATCCGCCCCAACGCCTCCGGCAAGGCCGATGCGCAACCCGCTGAATTCACCTCAGGCAGCACGCGCTTCAGCGGCCAATTTGTGCGCGATGCTGACGGTGCCACCTACTCCGGCACGGGCCGCATCATGTGGGCCAACGGCGACATCTACGACGGCTCGCTGCTCAAAGGCCAGCGCCACGGCAAAGGCCAGTTCATCTGGGCCAACGGCCAGCGCTACAACGGCGACTGGGTGCGCGACAAACCCACGGGGCAAGCCAGCGTGCAGTTTTCCAACGGCAACATCTACGAAGGCGCGGTGGTCAACGGCATGCCGCACGGCCAAGGGCGCATGCTCTACGCCTCGGGCGACAACTATGTCGGCCAGTTCAACGCCGGGCATCCCGAAGGCCGAGGCGTGCAGACCTGGAAAGACGGCCAACGCTACGACGGCGAGTGGCAAGGCGAACAACCCCAAGGACAAGGCCGGATGCAATTCCCCGGCGGCGAGACTTATGTCGGCCAATTTGCAGGCGGCCAGCCCAACGGGCAAGGCACCTTCATGTGGCCCAACGGCGACCAGTACGTCGGGCCGTGGCTGGCGGGGCAAAAACACGGCCAAGGCGTGTTCACCTGGAAAACCGGCGACCGCTGGGAAGGCGTGTACGACCACGACCAGCAAACCGCACAAGGCAACCTGATCCGCAAATAAAGGCGATGTAAGGGCGATGGCGCTGCGCCCTACACTCGGCGTTTTCTCTCTCATCGCCCGCCCGTGTCCGCAGCCCACTCCATCTCTGGCCTCAACCTTGCGCAACAAGAAGCCGTCAACTACATGCACGGGCCTTGCCTGGTGCTGGCGGGCGCAGGTTCGGGCAAAACCCGCGTCATCACCCACAAAATTGCTCGGCTGATTCAAACCGGGATGCCAGCGGAGCGCATCGCGGCCATCACCTTCACCAACAAAGCCGCGTCAGAAATGCGCGAGCGCGCCAAAAGCCTGATTGGCCGAGCTGCGGGCGAAGTGCTGATTTGCACCTTCCACGCGCTGGGCGTGCGTTTGATGCGCCAAGACGGCGCGGTGCTGGGCCTCAAACCCCAGTTCAGCATCCTGGATGCTGACGACGTGCTGGGCATCTTGAAGGAATGCGGCGCCACCACCGACGCAGCCACCGCCCGCCAGTGGCAATGGACGATCAGCCTCTGGAAAAACATGGGCCTGAACGCCGAAGCCGCCCTCGCCCAAGCCAAGGACGAGAACGAGCGCCACATCGCCGTGCTGATGACCCGCTACGAAGAGCGCCTGACCGCCTACCAAAGCGTGGACTTTGACGACCTGATCGGCCTGCCGCTCAAGCTGCTGCGCGACTTCCCCGAGGTGCGCGAGAAGTGGCAAAAGCAACTCGGCCACGTGCTGGTTGACGAATACCAAGACACCAACGCCACCCAGTACGAAGTGCTGAAATACTTGGTGGGCGAGCGTGGCCGCTTCACCGCCGTGGGTGACGACGACCAGTCCATCTACGGCTGGCGCGGCGCAACGCTGGACAACCTGAAAAAACTGCCGCTCGACTTCCCCAAACTCAAGGTGGTGAAGCTGGAGCAAAACTACCGCTCCACCAGCGCCATCTTGCGCGCCGCCAACAACGTGATCGGCCCCAACCCCAAGCTGTTCCCGAAAACGCTGTTCTCGGAACTGGGCGAAGGCGAGCCGGTGCGCGTGGTCGATGCCGACCACGAAGAGCACGAGGCCGAACGCGCCGTGGCCCGCATCCTGGGCCTGCGCGCCAACTCGCAGCACAAAGAGTGGCGCGACTTCGCCATCTTGTACCGCGCCAACCACATGGCCAAGCCGTTTGAAAAAGCGCTACGCCGCGCCCAAGTACCGTACAAAGTCTCGGGCGGGCAGAGCTTTTTTGACCGGGCTGAAATCAAAGACCTGTGCGCTTGGTTTCGGCTGTGGGTCAACAACGATGATGACCCGGCGTTTTTGCGCGCCATCACCAGCCCCAAGCGCGGCATCGGCCACCAAACGCTGCAAACCTTGGGCGAATTCGCCAGCCGCTACAAACTGAGCTTGTTTGCCGCGCTGTTCTCGCACAGCCTGCCCAGCGTGTTGAACGCCCGCGCCGTGGGCAGCTTGCATGAATTTGGCCGCTTCTTGAACGACCAGGAATACCGCGCCCGCCACACCCACGGCGCGGAAGAAGCCCGCGCCTTTTTGACCGACTGGCTCAAAGACATAGCCTACGAACAGCATCTGCACGAAGGCGAAGACAACGACAAAGCCGCCGCCGCCCGCTGGACGAACGTGCTGGAATTTTGCGACTGGATGGCCGGGCGCTGCGGCGGCCAAATTGACGATGCCGCCGGGGTCAGCACCAGCAACGCCACCAAAAGCCTGCTGGAAGTAGCGCAAACCATCTCGCTGCTGTCCACACTCAGCGAGCGCGAAAAAGACCAAGACGTGCTGACCTTGTCCACCCTGCACGCCTCCAAAGGCTTGGAGTGGCCGCATGTGATGCTGGTCGGCGTGAACGAGGGCTTGCTGCCCTTCAAGCTGGACGAAGCCCCGGCCCGCGAAGACGGCGACGGCGCTGAATCGCCCGCTGCCGAATCAGCCCGCGCCAGCACCCAACAGCGCTTGGAAGAAGAGCGCCGCCTGATGTACGTGGGCATCACCCGCGCCCGCACCACCTTGGCCGTGAGCTGGACGCGCCGCCGCAAAAAAGGCCGCGAAATGGTGCCCGGCAAACCCAGCCGCTTCATTGAAGAAATGGCGCTGGACAAAACCACCACCAAAGAAGACCCGCGAGAAAAGCTGCGTGCCCTGCGCGCCGAGTTCGCCCAAAAGGCCCAAGCTGCTGCTGCCAGCGCAGCCAAACTCTGACGCGGGCTGCGAGCGGGCCTGCCTTTGCGCCTTTGCCCATGAACACCACCACGCCGCCGCCCGCCCCCGCATCGCGCCAACTGCTGCTGGTGGTGCTGTGCGTGGTGCTGTGCGTGACGCTGGCCACTGGCATTTGCACTGCGCTGGACGGGCGCATGTCAGTGGCGGCGCTGGCGTTGATTTACCTGCTGGCGGTGATGGGCACATCGGCACTGCTGGGGCGCTGGTTGGGCGTGTTGACCTCGGTGCTGAGCGTGTCGGCGTTCAACTATTTTTTTGTGCCGCCGCGCTACACCTTGGCGGTGGATGACCCGGAATACCTGCTGACGCTGGGCGTGCTGCTGGCGGTGTCGCTCAGCATCAACACCTTGGTCGCCCGTTTGCGCGACGAACTGGATGCGGCCCGCCAGCGCGAACACCAAGCCGCCCAATTGCACGCGCTGAGCGAACAATTGGCCGCCTGCACGGGCGCGCAATCGACCGCCCAGCACGCGGCCAACTGGCTGGCCGCCACGCTGGGCTGGCCTTGCGCGGTGTACTTGCGCGCCAACCCCGACCCCGCCAGCCCGCCCTCGCCCATCACCCCGGTCACGCCGCAGATGCTGGAGTGCTGCGGCGCAGGCGCAACGGGCCCAGCCTCGCCGTTTCATGCCGATGCCGCCGCTTGGGCGGTCACCAACCTGCGCCTGCTGGGCTGGGGCTGCGCCGACTGGCCGCAACTGCCGCTGTGGTGTGCGCCCTTTGGCGGGCCGCAGCCCGGCGGCGCGGTGCAAATCGCGCTGAGCGAAATCGACATGGATGCCCCGCCCGACGCCGCTACCCTGCGCCACTGGCAGGCGCTGGCGCGGCAGATTGGCCTGTCGGTGGAGCGCGAACGCGCCGCCGCCCTGGCACGCAGCGCGCAAGACAGCGCTCGCTCCGAAGCCACGCGCAACGCCCTACTGGCCGCCCTGTCGCACGACCTGCGCACGCCGCTGGCAGGCATCTTGGGCAGCGCCA
>CALMOI010000035.1 GCA_937871735.1 uncultured Comamonadaceae bacterium | reverse complement strand
CGACTTGGCACTGCGCAAGAACTTCTTGTCCCGCGTGCAGATGTTTTTCTACGCCGGTGCCGCGTTGGCCCAGCCGATTTGGGACAGCCTGTACGAAAGCGAAGAAGCCGAGATTGGCGAGCGCATCGTCATGACCAGCGGCTTGGGCATGACCGAATCCGGCCCCTTCGGCCTGTTCGTAACCAGCGCCAACGTGCAAGCGGGCGACTTGGGCGTGCCCACACCCGGTATGCAAATCAAACTGGTGGCGATGGGCGACAAAACCGAAGTGCGCTACCGGGGCCCCAACATCACCCCCGGCTACTGGCGCGCTCCGAAAGAAACCGCCGAGCACTTCGACGACGAAGGCTACTTTTGCTCCGGCGACGCGCTCAAGTGGATTGACGATGCCGACCCGCACCAAGGCCTGAAGTTCGATGGCCGCATTGCCGAAGACTTCAAGCTCGCCACCGGCACCTTTGTGAGCGTTGGCCCGCTGCGCGCCAAGATCACCACGGCGGCAGCGCCTTATGTGCAAGACGTGGTCATCACCGGCTTGAACATGCACGAAGTGGGCGCGATGGTGTTTCCCAACGTGTCAGCCTGCCGCACTTTGAGCGGCCTGCCCGCCAGCGCCAGCGTGGACGAAGTGCTGGCCAGCGGCGCGGTGCGCGCCCGCTTCCAAGGTCTGATCGACCGTTTGGCCGAAACCGCCACCGGCAGCGCCAACCGCATTGCCCGCCTGTGCCTGCTGGCCGAGCCGCCCACCATCGACCGGGGCGAAGTCACCGACAAAGGCTCCATCAACCAGCGCGCTGTGCTGACGCACCGTGCCGCCATCGTCGAAGCCTTGCACGCCGACACCTTGCCCGGCCAGCTCAAGCCGCAAGCCCCCAGCACACCGCGCGAACGCTGAAGCGCTCACGCACCACACCTCTTATTGATCAAGGATTCCTCATGGCCTCCAAAGGATTTTTCAACGCCTTCAACGATGTCTGGATGTTGGGCGGTATGCGCACCCCGATGGTGGACTACTGCGGCGCGCTGGGCCACATCTCGCCCACCGACTTGGGCATCAAAGCCGCCCGCGCTGCATTGGCCCAGTCTGGCGTGCCTGCCACCGACATCAACTCGGTACTGACCGGCAACATGGCCCCTGGCGACTTTGAGCAGTTCATGCTGCCGCGCCACATTGGCCTGTACGCAGGCGTGCCGCAAGAAGTGCCCGCGCTGATGAGCCAACGCATCTGCGGCACCGGCTTTGAGCTGTTCCGCCAAGCGGGCGAGCAGATCGAAAGCGGCTGCGCCGACGTGGCCCTGGTGGTGGGCACCGAGTCCATGACGCGCAACCCGATTGCCGCCTTTGACCACCGCACCGGCTTCAAGCTGGGCGCGCCCGTGGGCTTCAAGGACTACATGTGGGAGGCGCTGAACGACTCGGCCCCCGGCATCAACATGATCCAAACCGCCGAAAACTTGGCCAAGAAGTACGGCGTGACCCGCGAAGAAGTGGACGCTTTTGCCTCCAGCTCCTTCGCCAAGGCCGTGGCCGCGCAGCAAGCCGGTTTCCACGCCGGTGAAATCGTGCCCGTGGTCACCGAAAAGTTCGAGCTGGCCGGTTACGCCACGCGCGGCATCAAGCTGCAAGGCAAAGTCACCGAAGTCGCCACCGACACCCACGCCCGCATCTCGCCGGTGGAAGTGCTGGCCAAGCTGCGCTCGGTGTACGAAGGCGGCGTGCAAACCGGTGGCAACAGCGCCGCGCTGGTTGATGCCGCTGCCGCTGCCGTGGTCGCCTCGGGCGAGTACGTGCGCGCCCAAGGCAAAAAGCCGCTGGCCCGCGTGGTGGCGGCGGCGGTGGTCGGCGTGCCGCCCGAAATCATGGGCATCGGCCCGGCCCCCGCCATCCGCTTGCTGCTGGAGCGCACCGGCCTGAAGCTGGACGACATCAGCCGTTTTGAAATCAACGAAGCCCAAGGCGCGCAAACCCTGTCGGTGGGCCGCGAGCTGGGCCTGGACTTGTCGCGCCTGAACGTCAACGGCGGCGCGATTGCGCTGGGCCACCCGCTGGCCTGCACCGGCGTGCGCCTGACGCTGACGCTGGCGCGCGAGCTGCAACGCTCGGGCCTGCGCTACGGCATCTCCAGCGCCTGCGTGGGCGGTGGT
>CALMOI010000034.1 GCA_937871735.1 uncultured Comamonadaceae bacterium | reverse complement strand
TCCAGGGCAAGACCGTGGCCTGGGTTGGCGACGGCAACAACATGGCCAACACCTGGCTGCAAGCGGCAGCGCTGCTGGACTTTACCGTCCACGTCAGCACACCCAGCGGCTACGAAGTCAATGAGCAACTGGCGGGCATCAACGGCCACAGCAGTTGCTACAAAACCTTCAGCGACCCGATGGAAGCCTGCCAAGGCGCTGACTTGGTCACCACCGATGTCTGGACGAGCATGGGCTACGAGGCCGAAAACGAAGCGCGCAAGCAAGCGTTTTCAGCCTGGTGCGTCAACACCGAGATGATGGCCGTGGCCCAACCCGACGCGCTGTTCATGCACTGCCTGCCCGCGCACCGGGGCGAAGAAGTGACCGCCGAAGTCATCGACGGGCCGCAATCTGTGGTTTGGGATGAAGCTGAAAACCGCATGCACGTGCAGAAGGCGCTGATGGAGTATCTGCTGCTGGGTCGTCAGTAAGAAAGGCGGCGCGCCATGTCAGCTTGCACCAGTTGCGGCGCGTGCTGCGCCAGCTTCCGGGTCGATTTTTCGGTGTACGAACTCGACGAAATGGGCGGCAGCGTGCCCTCAGGCTTGGCGGTGGAAGTTACCGACACGCTGTGCCGGATGCGTGGCACCGACCACGCCTCACCGCGCTGTGCGGCGCTCACCGGCAAAATTGGCGTGCAAGTGGCTTGCGGGATCTACGAATGGCGATCGTCCCCTTGCCGCGAGTTTGCCGAGGGCGACGATGCCTGTAACCGAGCGCGCAGCCGTCACGGCTTGCCGAAGTTGGACTGAGGGCGCTTGCTAGCGCAGCCTCCGCAGTCGCTGCACGCACCGCATCCAGCCCCCTTGCCCAGCAGCGGCTTGGCCCAACCCATGCGCGCACGCACCGACACCGGCAGCCACTGCCACAGCGCATACACAGCGGCACACAGCACCACGACTGCAACGATCAGTTCTTGCCACATCTCAAGCGCCTCCCCACATCAAAGCCAAACGGTAGGTCAAGAAGCTAGCCCCATACGCCATCGCGAACAGGTAGCCCGCCATCAGCAACGGATAGCGCCAACTGTTGGTTTCGCGGCGCACGGTGACCAACGTAGAAATACATTGCGGCGCGAACACGTACCAAACCAACAGCGACAGCGCCGTGGCCAGCGACCAGCTTTGACCGATCAAGCCGCTCAGTTGCGTGGCCACATCGTCACCAGTGGCTGACAGGGCGTAAACCGTGCCCAACGCACCCACCGCCACCTCACGCGCAGCCATGCCGGGCACCAGGGCGATGGCAATCTGCCAATTGAAGCCGATGGGCGCAAAAATGTGCTCCAGCACGCGGCCCAGTTGCCCGGCAAAACTGTATTGAATCGCTGGGCCAGTGGCACCCTCGGGTGCGCCAGGAAAGGTGGACAAAAACCACAGCAGCACCATCAGCGCCAAGATGATGCCGCCCACACGCTTCAAGAAAATCATAGCGCGCTCATGCAAACCTAGCGCCAAATTGCGCGGATTGGGCCAGCGGTACGACGGCAACTCCATCAGCAACGGCGTGGGCCCGGACTGGACGCGCCAGCGCAAACACGCCGCCGCCACCAACATGGCCGAGGCAATGCCGCCAAAGTACAGCGCAAACAGCACCAGCCCCTGCAAATTAAAGATGCCCCACACCGTTTTGGCGGGGATGAAGGCCCCAATCAGCAGCGCGTACACCGGCAAGCGGGCCGAGCAAGTCATCAACGGGGCGATCATGATGGTGATGAGCCGATCACGCCAATGCCCGATGGTGCGCGTCGCCATCACGCCGGGAATGGCGCAAGCAAAGCTGGACAGCAGCGGAATGAACGAGCGCCCAGACAAGCCCACCGTGCCCATCACCCGATCCAGCAAGAAGGCGGCGCGCGGCAAGTAGCCCGAATCCTCCAAGGCGATGATGAAGAAGAACAAGATCAAAATCTGCGGCAAAAACACCAGCACCCCGCCCGTGCCCGCCACGATGCCATCCACCAACAAGCTGCGCAGCACGCCGTCGGGCAACTGAGCTTGCAGCGCGGCACCCACCCACTCCACGCCGGACTTGATCCACTCCATCGGCAGCGCTGCACCGCTGAACACGGCCTGGAACATCAAAAACAGCGTGAACGCCAGCACCAACATACCCCACAGCGGGTGCAAGACCACGCGGTCGATCACATCGTCGGTGTGCAGCGTGTTAGCGGGTTCGCACACGGCCAGCTTCAAGATGCGGCGCACCGCTTGCTGCGTCGCCATGACCTGCGCCACATCCGAGGCGTGCCATGCGGGCGCAGATGCAGCCCCTGCCTCACCCGCTACGACAGGCGCACGCGCTGCCGCCACCGGGTTGGGCTGGTCTAAAAAGTCCAGCAGCTCACGTGCGCCGTCGTGCTGCACGCCCACGGTTTCGAGCACCGGCATGCCGAGTTCCTGCGCCAGCACGGCGCGATTCACCACGATGCCCTCGCGCAGCGCCATGTCGCTCATGTTCAGCGTCAGCAGCATGGGCAAACCCAAGGCTTGAGCTTCCAGCACCAAACGCAAATTGAGTTTCAGGTTAGTAGCATCGGCCACGCAGACCAGCAAATCAGGCGGCGCTTCTTGCGGATGCTGGCCGGTGACCACGTCGCGGGTCACGGCCTCGTCGGCGCTGAGCGGGTTCAGGCTGTAAGCGCCCGGCAAATCCAGCACGGCCATGCGACGACCTGAAGCTGTGGTCAAAGC
>CALMOI010000033.1 GCA_937871735.1 uncultured Comamonadaceae bacterium | reverse complement strand
TGGCCTTGCAGGGCTTTGGCGGGGTGATGGCGGTGGTGCAGCGCGAGCTGGTCGATAAAAAACGCTGGCTCACACGCGAGCAGTTCATTGAAGACTGGGCTGTAGCCCAGATCATGCCGGGCCCCAATGTGGTCAACCTGTCGATGATGATAGGCGGGCGCTACTTCGGTTTAGCGGGAGCTATGGCTGGACTGTCAGGCATGTTGGCTGTTCCGACGGTCGTAGTGCTGCTCTTGGCTGTGCTGTATGGCGGCGTGGCCGACGCGCCTGTGATGCAAGGCGTGCTGCGCGGCATGGGCGCGGTGGCGGCAGGCTTGATCACCACCACAGGCATCAAACTGATTGGTGCTTTGGGCAAGAACGCCATGGGTCTGCCCGCCTGCATGGCGCTGGCGAGCCTGACTTTTGTTGCTGTTGCATTGCTGCACTGGCCGCTGGCGTGGGTGCTGCTGGGTATTGGCGGTGCGGCCTGCGTTTGGGCCTGGGTCAAGTTGGGCACTCAAGCCGGGAGCGCCACATGAGCATCGTGATGACCTCTGCCGATTGGCTAGACCTGTTGCAACATTTTTTGGTGCTGTCGCTGTTGGCTGTAGGTGGAGCCATCACCACTGCGCCGGACATGCATCGCTACCTCGTCACCGATCAGCATTGGCTGACCGACATGCAATTCACCTCTTCCATCGCGCTGGCACAGGCAGCGCCGGGGCCGAATATTTTGTTCGTCGCGCTGATGGGCTGGAATGTAGGTTTGAATGCGGCTGGCGGGCCCACTGCTGGCCCGCATGCGTGGTGGTTGGCGCTGATGGGAGCCAGCGTCACGATGCTGGGAATTTTGTTGCCATCATCGATCCTGACCTACACCGCCACCCGCTGGGCGCATCACAACCGCGAGTTACGGGCCGTGCGTGCTTTCAAAACGGGCATGGCCCCGATCGTGATTGCCTTGCTGGTGTCTACCGGCTGGCTGCTCACCACCGCCCACAACGAGCCCGCACGCGACTGGCGTTTATGGCTGCTGACCGCCAGTGCCGCGCTGCTGGTGTGGCGCACCAAAATTCACCTGCTGTGGTTGATGGGCGCTGGCGCGCTGCTGGGCGCACTGGGCTGGATCTGAGCCCAACCCGCCTCAGTGCGGGTTCTCGAAAAACACTGCGTTGGTGTAGTCGCTGATCTCGAAATAAACCCGCTTTTCGCCAGGATCAGCTTGCATGTTCAGATTTTCATCGAGCACGCCGTAACCGTAGCGATAGGCACGCGGCGACTTGTCGTCGGTACCCAAGGCGGTGCTCATCTTGTCGATTTTCAGAAAGCGCCGCACCAGCTTATCGCCCGCATAGACCTCCAGCACGCCGTTGGTGCCCGTCCAGTTTTGGATGCTGCGGCCAATTTTGTTTTGCTGCTCTTGGGTACAAGCCGTCAGCAGCAACGCTGCCAGACCCAACGCAACCCAAGGCAAGTGCGAGCGCAGTTTCATCATCACCTTTGGCGTAAAGCTTCGTAGAGACACACACCGCTGGCGACTGACACGTTCAGACTTTCCACCGCGCCGTGCATCGGAATGCTAACCAGTTGGTCGCAAGTCTTGCGCGTGAGTTGGCGCATGCCATCGCCTTCTGCGCCCAACACTAGGGCGGTTGGGCCTTTCAGATCAACTTGGTACAGGGTTTTGGGCGCATCGCCGCTGGTGCCGGTGATCCAAATGCTGCGCTCTTTCAACTCGTTCAAGGTGCGCGCCAAGTTCGTGACCATGAAATAGGGCATGGTTTCGGCAGCACCGCTGGCCACTTTGGCGACGGTGGCGTTGATGCCTGCGGCGTGGTCTTTGGGGGCGATCACCGCGTGGGCACCCGCACCATCGGCCACACGCAAGCAAGCGCCCAAGTTATGCGGATCGGTGATGCCGTCCAGCACCAACAGCAGCGGTGGCCCTTGGATGCTGTCGAGCAGATCGTCCAGCGATTTGATTTGCGGCACCGGCTCGACCCGCGCCGCCACGCCTTGGTGGCCGTGGCTGCCGCAGAGCTTGGACAAACGCAGGCCGTCGGCCTCGATCAGGCGCGCACCGGCTTCGGTGGCACGCTCAATAAATTGGCGCATCCGAGCGTCGCGCCGCGTGGTCTCGTAATAGATTTCGACGATGGATTGCGGCGCGGTTTTCAAACGCACGCCCACGGCATGAAAGCCGAAAAGAACTTTGGGGGAAGACATGGCCTGCATTATCGACGCAGGCACCCCGCTTCCACGGTGATGCGACGATGGCAACGCGCCGCAATGGCTTGGTCGTGCGTGACCAGCACCAGCGTAGTGCCCAATTCACGGTTGAGTTCAAACATCAAGGCCATCACTTTGTCGCCCGTGGCAAAGTCCAAACTGCCGGTGGGCTCGTCGGCCAGCAACACGGCGGGGCGCACCACAAAGGCCCGTGCCAAGGCCACGCGCTGCTGCTCGCCGCCCGACATGACGCGGGGGTAATGCCCCAGCCGCGCACTCAGGCCCACGCGGGTCAGCATCTCGGTGGCGAGTTGCCTGGCGTGGGCGTGACCGGCCAACTCCAGCGGCAGCATGACGTTTTCCAGCGCCGTCAAATTGCCCAAAAGCTGGAAACTTTGGAACACAAAGCCAATTTGCTGTGCACGCAACGCGGCGCGACCATCCTCGCTGAGGGCGAATACATCTTGCCCGGCCAAGCGCACGGTGCCGCTCGTGGGCGTGTCCAGCCCCGCCATGATCGACAGCAAGGTGCTTTTCCCCGAGCCCGAAGCGCCGACGATAGCGACCGTTTCCTGTGGGGCCAAGGTGAAATCGATATCGCGCAAAATCTCCAGTTCGCCGGTCGAATCGACCACCGATTTGGAGACATGCTCGACAGAGATGATGGCGGTACTGGCAGCTAAAGACATAGAGGGGCTCACTATTTTGAATCGACGACACTTTATCGCGCTGAGCATGATGGGCAGCTTCATGAGGGTATCGCAGGCCGCCAGCCCCGCGCCCATTTTGGTGCTGGGCGACTCGATCAGCGCCGAATATGGCTTGGCACGCGGCACGGGCTGGGTCGCTTTGCTGGAGCGCAAGCTGGGGGCAGAAAAAATCAACCGGCCAGTGATCAACGCCAGCATCAGCGGAGACACCACGTCGGGCGGGCGCTCTCGCTTGCCTGCGCTGCTGGCGCAGCACCAACCGGGGGTGGTCATCATTGAGCTGGGCGGCAACGATGCCTTGCGCGGCCTGCCGCTGAGCATGACCACCGACAACTTGGGCTGGATGACGCAAGCCGCACAAAAGGCTGGAGCGAAGGTCTTGTTGCTGGGGATGCAAGTGCCGCCGAACTATGGGGCTGACTATGGCCGACGTTTCGCCGGTATGTTCACCAACGTGGCCCAAGCACATCAAGCTGCTGTGGTGCCGTTTTTATTGAAGGGTGT
>CALMOI010000032.1 GCA_937871735.1 uncultured Comamonadaceae bacterium | reverse complement strand
AGCCCCAAGGTCGCTGCGCTGCTCAACTCGACTGTGAGTTCATAACACGCTCTAGTTACCGCAAAATCCGCTGTGTTCAGCGTGACCAATGCACTGGCCGCGCCGTTGAGTGCTGTTTCGAGCACCATTTCATCCGCAGGGTCGCGGGTTTGAGGTCGCCAAAGGTAGTGCAAATGAATGGGTTCGGCATACAAGCAAAAAGCATCCAAGAACGCATCAACCATGTGAATGGTGCGCGACCCAAATGCCAAGTGTTCAGGCCGCTTCAGCACCGCTTCGTACTCCAGCAACAAAGGCACCGAGACCAGTGGCAGAAAACTGCGTTCGCGTAGCAACTGAAGCAACGCAAATGACGCCCCCAAACGACTGCGGCTGGCGGCAACCATGATGTTGGTATCAAGCACAACGCGATGTTTCATATCACATATGATATTTCAACCCTCAAAACAGGTCACTCATGGTCGAACTCATTCCCTTGGCCGTTATCGGCTTGCTGTGCTGGTATTGGTGGACTCAGGGCACGCGCATTCGCCGTGAGCGTGAGCAGGCCGAGGCGCAGCAAGAACAGCAAAAAGACGACTGACTTGTTGCCGTCCCGCGCCATCGCGCTGCCGTTCACTTGCCGATGCAAAAGCTGGAAAAGATCACTCCAAGCAGGTCGTCGGAGGTGAATTCGCCGGTGATGTCGTTCAGGGCGTTTTGGGCCAGGCGCAGTTCTTCGGCCAGCAAGTCCAGCAGGCGGGCTTGGGCGGCCAAGTGATCGGCGGCGTGGTGCAGGTGCTCGTCAACGCGGCGCAGGGCTTGAATGTGGCGCTCGCGGGCAATGCACACACCCTCGGGTGCGGCTTGCCAACCGGCCAATTCCAGCAGTTGGCGGCGCAGCGCGTCCAGCCCCTGCCCGCTTTTGGCCGACAGGCGCACGCCGGGATGGGCTTGAATCAGCAGCTCGGTGGGCGCGGCTTGCACGGCGGCGTCCAGCTTGTTCCACACCTCCAGCACCGGCACGCTGGCGGGCAAGCTGCCCAGCAGTCCGACACGGATGCGAGCTTCTTCCACTTGGTAATCCGGCTGGGTGGCGCGGGTCAGGTCGTGCAGGAACAGCACCGCATCGGCGGTTTTGATGTGGCCCCAAGCGCGCTCGATCCCGATTTTTTCAACCTCGTCGTCGCTGTCGCGCAGGCCAGCGGTGTCCATGACGTGCAGCGGCACGCCTTCGATCTGGATGGTTTGCGCCACCACGTCGCGCGTGGTGCCCGCCACCGGGGTGACGATGGCCAGTTCCGCCCCCGCCAGCGCGTTCAGCAGCGAGCTTTTGCCCGCGTTGGGCTGCCCCGCAATCACCACTTTGATGCCGTCGCGCAGCAGTGCGCCTTGGTGGGCGCGCTGCATGACCTGCGCCAGCGCCTGCTGCAAGCGCGTGAGCTGGCCTTGCGCGTCGGCCTGTTGCAGGAAGTCGATCTCTTCTTCAGGAAAGTCCAGCGTGGCCTCAACCAACATGCGCAGGTGGATCAGCGCGTCGCGCAGGCTGTGGATTTCTTTGGAAAATTCGCCAGACAGCGAGCGGCTGGCGCTGCGAGCGGCGGCTTCGGTGCTGGCGTCAATCAAGTCGGCAATGGCTTCGGCTTGGGCCAGGTCGATTTTGTCGTTCAGGAAAGCGCGTTCGGTGAACTCGCCGGGCTGGGCCACGCGCAGGCCACTCAGGCGCGGCTGACCGTTAGCGGGATCCAGCTCGGCGGCGGCAGCCAAGCAGCGGGCCAACAACAACTGCAACACGACCGGGCCGCCGTGGGCTTGCAGCTCCAGCACGTCTTCGCCGGTGTAGGAGTTGGGGCCGGGAAAGTACAGCGCCAGCCCGTGGTCGATAGGCGAGCCATCAGCATCACGAAATGGGCCGTAGTGCGCGTAGCGCGGCTTCAGAGCCACGCCGCACAGCGCGTCAATCAAGCTGCCCAGTCCGCGCCCTGACACCCGCACGATGCCGACCGCGCCCCGCCCCGGTGCGGTGGCGATGGCGGCAATCGGCTGCTGGTGGCGGGCGAGGCGGTTCAAGTTCGAGTTAGAACTTGGGCAGATTGAACTTGGGCGGCACACCCAAACGGGTGTTGATGACCCATTGCTGGGCAATCGACAAGATGTTGTTGGTCAACCAGTACAGCACCAAACCAGCCGGGAAGAAGAAGAACATCACGCTGAAAATCAGCGGCATGATCCACATCATCTTGGCTTGCATGGGATCCGGCGGTGCCGGGTTCAACGCGGTTTGCAGCATGCTGGTGGCAGTCATCAAGAGCGGCAAGATGAAGAAGGGGTCTGGCGCGGACAGGTCATGCACCCACATCACCCACGGTGCGTTGCGCATTTCCACGCTGGACAGCAACACCCAGTACAGCGAAATGAACACCGGGATCTGAATCACGATCGGGAAGCAGCCGCCCATCGGGTTGACTTTTTCTTCGCGGTAGATGCGCATCATCTCTTGCTGCATCTGCTGCGGGTTGTCTTTCAGGCGCTCGCGCATTTCCATGATGCGGGGGTTGATGGCCTTCATCTTGGCCATGCTGGAGTAAGCCTTGGCGTTGAGCCAGTAGAAGGCCACTTTCAGCAGCAGCACCAGCGCCACAATCGACCAACCCCAGTTTTGGATCATGCCGTGCAGCTTGTCCAGCAGCCAGTACAGCGGCTTGGCCAAGATGGTCAGGCGACCATAGTCCTTGACCAGTTCAAGGCCGGGAGCCAGCGCTTCGAGGTTCTTTTCTTCTTGCGGGCCGATGAACAGCTTGGTGTCGATGGCCTTGCTGGTGCCGGGCGCGATGTCGCGGAAGGCGGTGATCAGGCCCACGGCGTACAAGTTGGTGTCCACCTTGCGCACGAAATTCTCACGCGGGGTGCCGTCGTCCAACAGCCAAGCGCTGGCAAAGTAGTGCTGCACCATCGCCACGTAGCCGTTGGGCGAGGTCTTTTCGATCTCAGCCTTGTTCTTTTCGATGTCGCTGAACTCGACCTTTTGGTACTTCTTGGCATCGGTGTAAACCGCCGGGCCGGTGAAGGTGGAGTAGAACGAGGACTCGCCCTTGGGCTTGTTGCCGTCATGCACCAATTGCAGGTAGAGCTGGGGCGACAGCGGCGCGGTGCCGGTGTTGGTCAGTTCATGCTTGACCGCGATGGCGTAAGAGCCGCGCTGCAAGGTGTAGGTTTTGACCAGCTTCACGCCACCCAAGTCGGGCGATTCAAAGGTCAGCACCAAAGAATTTGCGCCTTCGGCCAACGTGCGTTCGCCCTTGAAGGTCATGGGCGTTTTGTGGGTCGGGAAGTTGCCACCGATCAGGCCGGTTTGCGCCACGTAAACACGGTCACGGCTTTCGTCAAGCAGCACGGTGGGCTTGGTCTGATCGACCATGTCAGCGTGCTTCAGGAATTCTGAATGCACCAGCGAGCCGCCTTCGGTGTCAAAGCTGAGTTTGAGCACATCGGTGCTCACGTCAATGCGCTGGCGCGGCACCACGGGCGCAGTCGGCGCGGTGGTGGGCACTGCGCCGGGTGTGGCGGGCGCGGCAGTGGTGTTCAAACCAGCAGATGCCACGGGCACGCCCGTCGCCGCGCTAGGCGGTGCGGCGCTGACGGCGGGCTTGGTGCCGCCCAAGAAGGTGGCCGGGTGACCGTTGTAAACCTGCCACTGATCCCACAGCAGAACCATGGCAAAGCCAAAAATCACCCACAGGATGGTGCGACGGATATCGTTCATGAAGACTTCTTCTTGGTGAAGGTGGGGGAATCCCGCCGGGAGTCTAAACGGGAGAACAGCTTGGGCGGATCTGCCGGCACCGGATCATGGCCGCCATCACACCACGGCTGACAACGCCCGATGCGGCGCAAGGCCAAATAGCTGCCTGCTGCGGCCCCATGCTGGGCCAGCGCCTGCATGGCATACGCCGAGCAACTGGGCTCAAAACGGCACGACGGCCCCAGCGCCGGGCTGATCAGCAGTTGATAGCCACGCACCAAACCCATCAGCAAGCAACGCATCATGGCTGCGCTTCCGCAGCCACGGCAACCACCGCAGCGGGTTTCGGAGCGCGAACTTGCGTCACGCGGGCAAAAAGCTGTACCAGCTCTTCACGCACCGCTTGCTTGAGCACCTCAGAGGTCGCGCTGATGAACTGTTTGCGGTCAAAGCTGGTGCGCAGCCGCACCACATAAGCGGCCAGCGGCAAACGTGCCTCCAACGGCAAGCTGAGGGCGTAAATCTGGCGCTTGATGGTGTTGCGCGTCACAGCGCGACGCGCCCACCGCTTGGGCACCATCGCGCCCATCCAAACTTCGGGTGTGCCGGGAACGCCAAACAGGGCCTCGGGTCGTTCAGACCCAGGCCCTGATGGCGGGAGATCGGCGGTAACGGCAGCATCCAAACGCAAGCGGTGCAGCACGAAGTGCGGTGTACGAGACACCACGCCACCTGCCATAGCCGCTTGGAATTGCGGACGCGTTTTCAGCCGTTGCACAGCACGGGCTCGGTGAGGCACATCACCGGCAAACAGGCATCAAAGCGCCGGTTGCGCAGGCGAAGGGCCGATGAATTCAGAGTGCCGGACTTAGACGGCCAGACGCTTGCGGCCCTTGGCGCGGCGAGCGTTGATCACAGCACGACCGCCACGGGTCTTCATGCGAACCAGGAAACCGTGGGTACGGGCACGGCGCGTCTTGGAGGGTTGGTAAGTGCGTTTCATGATGGTGTCCTTGCAATGTTCAGATCAAATCACCCTGAACACTTTCAGGGAAACCAACGATTATCGCAGCATCCTGCGGAGCCGACAAGAGCCCGTGCGTTGTGGACAACTTGCGCTAACACAAAACCTGCGCGTTCAGGGATGTGGATAAATTCTGAATAATCTAGAATCCGCACCCCATCTCCACAACTTATCCACAGAAATTCAACCGACGATGACCAAGGGATCGCTCTTCAGCGAAGACCCGGACACGGCTCCCAGCCCCGGGCCCAGTCTGTGGCAGGCATGCGTGGATCAGCTGGCGCAAGAGCTGCCAGAGCAGCAGTTCAACACCTGGATCAAGCCCCTGACGGCCCAAGTCAGCGAAGACCTGTCCAAGGCCACCATCTATGTGGCCAACCGCTTCAAACTCGATTGGGTCCGCGCCCAGTATGCGGGCCGACTGAGCGCGCTAATGGCCAAAATGTGTGGCCAGCCCGTTGCACTTCAGTTAGCGATCACTCCGCGTGAAAGCATTGTCAGATCTCAAGTTAGCCCAGTCAGTAGTGCCGTTAATACCGGGCAAATCAGCCTGCCGATAGATCCAGTTTTGCCCACGCCAACGGCACCTGAGGAAGCATCCACGCCCGCGATACACAAGAGCCGGTTGAACACCGCTTTGAACTTCGATTCGCTGATCGAAGGCACCGCCAACCGCATGGCACGCGCCGCCGCATTGCACGTCGCCAACATGCCGGGGCAGCTCTACAACCCGCTGTTCATCTATGGCGGCGTGGGCCTGGGCAAGACCCATTTGATGCACGCTGTGGGCAACAAACTGATCGCTGATCGCCCCAATGCCAAAGTTCTCTACATCCACGCGGAACAGTTCGTGACCGATGTGGTTAAGGCCTACCAGCGCAAGACTTTTGACGAATTCAAAGACCGTTACCACTCGCTGGACTTGTTGCTGATCGACGACGTGCAGTTCTTCGCCAACAAAGATCGCACGCAAGACGAATTCTTCAATGCCTTCGAGGCGCTGTTGGCCCGCAAGAGCCACATCGTCATGACCAGCGACACCTATCCCAAGGGTTTGGCGGACATCAGCGAGCGGCTGGTGTCGCGCTTTGACTCGGGTTTGACCGTGACCATCGAGCCGCCCGAGCTGGAAATGCGGGTGGCGATTTTGATCAACAAAGCCCGCGCCGAACACGCCGAGATGCCCGAAGAAGTCGCGTTCTTCGTCGCCAAAAACGTGCGCTCCAACGTGCGCGAGCTTGAAGGCGCGCTGCGCAAAGTGCTGGCTTACGCCCGCTTCAACCAAAAAGAAGTGTCGATCCAGTTGGCGCGTGAGGCGCTGCGCGATTTGCTGTCGATCCAAAACCGGCAAATCAGCGTCGAGAACATCCAAAAAACCGTCGCCGATTACTACAAGATCAAGATCGCCGACATGTACAGCAAAAAGCGGCCCGCCAGCATCGCCAGACCGCGCCAAATCGCCATGTACTTGGCCAAGGAATTGACGCAAAAAAGCCTGCCAGAAATTGGCGAGCTGTTTGGCGGGCGCGACCACACCACCGTGCTGCACGCGGTACGCAAGATCGCCGCCGAGCGCCAATTGCAGACCGAGTTGTCGCAGCAATTGCGCGTGCTGGAGCAAACGCTCAAAGGCTGAAGCTCATCCCCCTGCGCCAGACCGTAAAAGGCCATCGCAGGGGCCGTTCGCCCTCGGAAAAAGGGGAAAATGCTGGTTTCGGTGACCTCTTGCAGGCGCGCCGCTGAACCGGCAGCTGATTGAAGTCACCACACAGAACAGAGGTTGAAATGATCGTCCTGAAGACAACGCAAGACAAGGTACTGGCTGCACTGCAATCAGTGGCGGGTATCGTTGAGCGCCGCCACACATTGCCCATTTTGGCCAATGTGCTGATCCGCAAAAGCGGCCCCAACGTGCAACTGACCACCAGCGACTTGGAAATCCAAATTCGCACCACGGCTGAGCTGGACGGCGACGCGGGCGACTTCTCCATCACCGTGGGCGCACGCAAGCTGATCGACATCTTGCGCACCATGCCCGCTGACCAAACAGTCAGCCTGGAATCGGCGCAATCGAAGCTGATTTTGAAGGGCGGCAAAAGCAAGTTCACGCTGCAAACCCTGCCCGCTGAAGACTTCCCGCTGGTGCAAGAAGCCGCCAGTTTTGGCCCGGTGTTCAGCGTGCCGCAAAAGACGCTGAAAGACCTGCTGGGCCAAGTCTCGTTTGCGATGGCAGTGCATGACATTCGCTACTACCTGAACGGCATTTTGTTCGTGGCTGAAGGCAAGCAACTGAGCTTGGTTGCTACCGACGGCCACCGCTTGGCCTTTGCCTCGGCCATGCTGGACGTGGAAGTGCCCAAGCAAGAAGTGATCTTGCCGCGCAAGACCGTGATTGAGCTGCAACGCCTGCTGTCTGATGCTGAAGGCGCGATTGAAATGCAGTTCGCCAACAACCAAGCCAAGTTCAGCTTTGGCGGCATGGAATTTGTCACCAAGTTGGTGGAAGGCAAGTTCCCCGACTACAACCGCGTGATTCCGCGCAACCACAAAAACCACATGACCGTGGGCCGCGTGGCGCTGCTGGCCAGCTTGCAACGCACCGCCATTTTGACCAGCGACAAGTTCAAAGGCGTGCGCCTGAACATCGACCCCGGCACGCTGCGCGTGGCCTCCAACAACGCCGAGCAAGAAGAAGCGGTGGACGAGTTGGACATTGACTACGTCGGCGACAGCATCGAAGTCGGCTTCAACGTCACCTACTTGATCGACGTGCTCTCCAACATGAGCCAAGACATGGTGCGCATTGAGTTGGCCGACTCCAACAGCTCCGCCCTGTTCACGCTGCCTGAGCAAAGCACCTTCAAGTACGTGGTCATGCCGATGCGCATCTGAGGCCCGACACCTGCGCCCCACCCCGACCCAGCCCAAAACCCGCCGCCTGAGCGGGTTTTGAGCGTTCATGAGATTGAGAAACCACCAGATGACCCAAGAAAACCAGCCCACTGATGCCGTGAACACGGGTGCCGCCTTGCAAGGCAGCTCCAACTTCCAGCCCGCCATCGACGCGCATCAAGCCGGAGCCAGCGAAGGCTACGGCGAAGGTGCGATCCAGATTCTGGAAGGGCTGGAAGCGGTGCGCAAACGCCCCGGCATGTACATCGGCGACACGTCCGACGGCACCGGCTTGCACCATCTGGTGTTTGAGGTGGTGGACAACTCCATTGACGAAGCGCTGGCCGGGCACTGCGACGACATCGTCGTCACCATCCACACCGACAACTCCATCAGCGTGACCGACAACGGGCGCGGCATCCCGACCGGCGTGAAGATGGACGACAAGCACGAGCCCAAGCGCTCGGCCGCCGAAATCGCGCTGACCGAACTGCACGCGGGCGGCAAGTTCAACCAAAACAGCTACAAAGTCTCGGGTGGCCTGCACGGCGTGGGCGTGTCGTGCGTGAACGCGCTGTCCAAATGGCTGCGCCTGACGGTGCGCCGCGAAGGCAAAGTCCACCAAATCGACTTCGCCAAGGGCTTTGTGCAAAACCGTTTGCTGGAACAAGCAGGCGGCGTGGAAGTCTCGCCCATGCGCGTGACCGGGGCCACAGAAAAGCGCGGCACCGAAGTTCACTTCCTGCCCGACACCGACATCTTTCAGCAAAACAACGAGTTCCATTACGAGATCTTGGCCAAGCGCCTGCGCGAACTCTCGTTCCTGAACAACGGCGTGCGCATCCGCCTCAAAGACGAACGCAGCGGCAAGGAAGACGACTTTGCGGGTGCAGGCGGCGTGAAGGGCTTCGTGAACTACGTCAACAAGGGCAAGCAGGTGCTGCACCCGAACGTGTTCCACGCCATCGGCGACCGCCAAAGCGACCAAGGCACCAACATCGGCGTGGAAGTGGCGATGCAGTGGAACAGCGGCTACAACGAGCAAGTGCTGTGCTTCACCAACAACATTC
>CALMOI010000031.1 GCA_937871735.1 uncultured Comamonadaceae bacterium | reverse complement strand
TGAAGAAGGGCAGCGGCACGCCCCAGTTGCGCTGGCGGCTGATGCACCAGTCGGGGCGGTTGGCGATCATGTCGCGCAGCCGCGCTTTGCCGTTTTCGGGGTAGAAGCTGGTTTCTTCGATGGCGGCCAGCGCCAACTTGCGCAGGGTTTGCGGCGCTTTGTCGGTGGTGAACACGCCTTCGCCTTCGTCCATGCGCACAAACCACTGCGCGGCGGCGCGGTAGATCACCGGGGTTTTGTGCCGCCAGCAGTGCGGGTAGCTGTGGGTGATGGTTTGCGTCGCCATCAAACGGCCTTGCTCGCGCAGCGTTTGGATGATGATCGGGCACGCCTTCCAGATGTTCAGGCCCGCAAACAGCGGCAGCTCGTCGGCGTAGCGGCCATTGCCTTGCACCGGGTTCAGGATGTCGTCGTACTTCAGGCCGTGGGCCACGCAGCTGTTGAAGTCATCCACGCCATAAGCGGGCGCGGAATGCACGATGCCGGTGCCGTCGCCCGCCGTCACGTAGTCGGCCAAGTACAGCGGCGACAAGCGGCGGTAGCTCATGGCACCGTCGCCCGATTCGATGTCGTACAGCGGATGGCGGAACACCAAGCCCTTGAGCGCCGCGCCCTTGGCGGTGGCGATGACTTGGCCTTCCAGCGCGTAGCGTTGCAAGCAGTTGGCGACCAGCGACTCGGCCAGCATCAGCACGCCCTTGTCGGTTTGCACCAAGGCGTAGTCCAGTTCGGGGTGGGCGTTCAGGGCTTGGTTGGCGGGAATCGTCCAAGCGGTGGTCGTCCAGATCACGGCGAAGGCGGTTTGACCTGCGGGCAGCGCGGCCAAGCCGAACGCGGCGGCCAGCGCGGCGGGGTCGTTGGCCTCAAAGGCCACGTCCAGCGTGTCGCTCTTTTTGTCGGCGTATTCGATTTCAAACTCGGCCAAGCTGGAGCCGCAGTCAAAGCACCAGTACACCGGCTTCAAACCACGGTAGACAAAGCCGCGTTCCATGATGCGTTTCAAGGCGCGGATTTCATTGGCCTCGTTGCCGAAGTTCATGGTTTTGTAGGGGTTGTCCCACTCGCCCAGCACGCCCAAGCGCTTGAAGTCGGCCATTTGCCCGGCGATTTGCTCGGTGGCGAAGGCGCGGCTTTTGGCTTGCACTTCGTCGCGCGGCAGGTTGCGGCCATGCAGCTTTTCGATGGCGTTTTCAATCGGCAAACCGTGGCAATCCCAGCCCGGCACGTACTGCGCGTCCAAGCCCTTGAGCTGGCGCGCCTTGACGATCATGTCCTTCAAGATCTTGTTGACGGCGTGGCCGATGTGGATGTTGCCGTTGGCGTAGGGCGGGCCGTCGTGCAGCACGAACTTGGGCGCGCCCGCACGGGCAGCACGCAGCTTTTGATACAGACCTTTTTCTTCCCACGCTTTGACCCAGCCCGGCTCGCGCTTGGGCAAATCGCCGCGCATGGGGAAAGGTGTGTCGGGCAGATTCAAGGTGGCGCGGTAGTCGGGAGCGCTGGCAGTTTGGTGATCGGACATGGCAAAGGGCTGGCCGGGTGGCCGTCAATGAGGTGAAGAAAGGCTAGACCGTTCGCCCTGAGCTTGGCAGATGGCGGCGACCGGGCCGGGAAAGGAAGGCCGGGTGGGTCAGGGTCAAATTCGGTCGCGGGTGGTTTGGCGATGAGTTTGGGTGTGCATCAGCGCGAAGTAGGCCCGTGCATCGTCGCAGTCTTTGGCGATGCCTGCTGTCAGGGCATCCAGACCGTTGTATTTCAACTCATCGTGCAGTTTGTGCAGCAGTTCCACCCGGATGATTTTACCGTAGGCACCTTCTGGCCCCAGGTGTTCGGGCCAGCGCAGGCAGTGGGTTTCGAGCAGCACGCGGCCACCGTTGACATCATTGGGGTCGAGCGAGGGGCGCACGCCCAAGTTGGCTACGCCGGGAATGGGCTGCTCATCCAAGCCATGCACCAGCACCGCAAAAATGCCGCTGGCGGCGGGTTTCCAGTGCGAAAAGCGCAGGTTCAGGGTGCGAAAGCCATCGCCCAAACCGGCTTGGCT
>CALMOI010000030.1 GCA_937871735.1 uncultured Comamonadaceae bacterium | reverse complement strand
TCTTTGCGCCGGGCTTCGTCCTCGTTGTGCAGGGTGGCGTTGGTCACAGTGACGCCGCCGACAAACACCGGGGCCAGCTTGGCGACTGGGGTCAGCTTGCCGGTGCGGCCCACTTGCACGTCGATGGCGAGTACGGTGGTCAGCATCTCTTGCGCCGGGTATTTGTGGGCGACGGCCCAGCGCGGTTCGCGGCTGACAAAGCCCAGTTGCCGTTGCAGCGCCAAGCTGTTGACTTTGTAGACCACGCCGTCGATGTCAAACGGCAACTGGTCGCGCAATGCGCCGATGCGCTGGTGGTAGGCGATCAGGCCATCCGCGCCCTGCACCACGGCGGCTTCCTTGGCGACGGGCATGCCCCAGGCGCGCAGGTCTTGCAGCATGGCGTGGTGGCTGGGCCAGTCGGGGCCACCGGCTTCGGGCGGGGTGATGTCGCCCAGGCCGTAGGCGAAGAAGCTCAAGGGGCGTTGACGCGCGGCGTTGGGGTCGAGCTGGCGCACGGCCCCGGCGGCGGCGTTGCGCGGGTTGACGAAAGTTTTGTCGCCCTTGGCGCGCTGGCGTTCGTTGAGCTGCTCGAAGTCGTCGCGGCGCATGTAGACCTCGCCGCGCACCTCGATCAGCGGCGGGGCGGCGTCGGGCAGGCGCAGCGGGATTTGGCCGATGGTGCGGATGTTGTGGGTCACGTCTTCGCCGTTTTCGCCGTCGCCTCGGGTGGCGGCTTGCACCAGGATGCGGTTTTCGTAGCGCAGGCTCATGGCAAGGCCGTCGAACTTGAGTTCGGCGACGTATTCGATGGGCGGCTCGGCCTCGGTCAGCTTGAGTTCGCGGCGGATGCGCTCGTCAAAGGCTTGCGCGCCCGTGGCTTCGGTGTCGGTTTCGGTGCGGATGCTGAGCATGGGCCGGGCGTGGCGCACGCTGGCAAAGGCATCCATCACCGCGCCGCCCACGCGCTGGGTGGGCGAGTCGGGTGTTCTCAAAGCGGGGTTGGCGGCTTCCAGCGCTTGCAGCTCTTGGAACAGGCGGTCGTATTCCGCATCAGGAATTTCCGGCTCATCGAGCGTGTAGTAACGGTGCGCGTGGTACTGGAGCTGGGTGCGCAGCGCGGCGGCGCGTTCGGCTTCGGGCGTGAATGTGGGCGCAGATGGCGGCACGGGCACAGGCTCAGCCGGTGCCGATGCAAACAAATCCAAGGTCGTGGGGGTGGGTGCAGGCGAGTTCACGGCAACAGGTTCCGGTCTAGCAATTGAAGGGGAGGCAAGCCAGCGAGCAAGCGCCCCGCACTGCGCAGCGCCTGCACCAGCTCAGGAGAACAAGCGGCGTGCTTGTGGCGAACCGGCGGCCAAGTCGCGCAGTTCCAAGGTGTCGTACAGCATGTCCAAGTCTTGGCCGATGTGGTCTAGCGCGGGCTCGGGCAAGGGGTGGCCGTTGTCGTCGGTCAGCAAGCCGTCCATGCTGGTGGACAAGTCGTGGGCCACGGCGCGCATGCGCAAAAATGGCTGCTCGCTGCGGCTGACTTGCGGCACGTCCAAGCTCAGCGTCACCTCGCGCAATGCGGAGTGTTCGAGGTCTTCGGCCAACGCCGCCTGCGCGCTGAATGAGAGAAACAAAATCGGCGGCATACCTGATGTTTGCGATGGCATCACCATGCGCCCCGGCATGCTGCCCGGCACAAAACCCAGGCGCGCGGCGTGCTGCTGCACGTAGCCGGGGCTCCAAGCGGCATTGCCTGCGCGTAAGGTGAAGCTGAGCTGCGCATCGTGCGAACTGGCGAATTGATCGAGCTCGCGGCCATGCTGCACTTGCTCGATCATTTCAGGAAAGTCGGGCGCGCCATTGACGGCATCTGCAAAGTTTTGCACCTTCAGCACGAACTCGGAGTATTCAATTTCGTTGAGCGGGCCGGTGCGGTTGGCCAGTTGCACGCCCGCTTGCAAGCTTTGGTAGCGGTGTCCGGCTTGCGGTGCTTCCCATTGGCCGGTGCTGATGTTCAGCCCCTCCACCGCCCATGATTTGCTGCCCACACGGCGGCTGGGCGGCAAAGCGGCCAGCACGGCATCGCCAGAGACTACGCCGTCCAGCGCCACGGGGACCAGCGCATCAATCAGCGCATCCAGCCCGACACGCTTGCTGGGCCGACCGCGTGGTGTGGGCGGACGTTCAAAGCCCGATGGCGTGGCATCGGTGTCTAGCACTGGCTCGATTTGCGGGTCGCTGTTTGCGCCCTCGGGTTCGGGCTGCGCTTGCAGCAGCCGGTTTTTGCGCGACTGCCAAGCGCCGTGCGCGACCACAGCAGCCAAAAGCAAGCCGCCCGCCATCGCCAGGCCCATTTGGAGTGAACTCATGCGTGTTTCACCTGTAGAAATTGAAAGAAGCTCATCAAGCCAACTCCGCCATGTTCACCGCAGCGGCCATGTCCACAGCCACGATGCGCGACACACCTTGCTCTTGCATGGTGACACCGATCAGTTGCTGGGCCATTTCCATGGCGATTTTGTTGTGGCTGATGAATAAAAATTGAGTGCCTTGGCTCATGCTGGTCACCAGTTTGGCGTAACGCTCGGTGTTGGCATCGTCCAATGGCGCGTCCACTTCGTCAAGCAGACAAAACGGTGCGGGGTTGAGTTGGAAGATGGCAAACACCAGCGCAATCGCCGTCAGCGCCTTCTCACCGCCGGACAGCAGGTGGATGGTTTGGTTCTTTTTACCCGGTGGTTGGGCCAGCACTTGCACGCCCGCGTCCAAAATTTCGTCGCCGGTCATGACTAATTTGGCATTACCGCCGCCAAACAGCTCCGGGAACATGCGGCCAAAGTGCTCGTTGACGCTGTTGAAGGTGCCCGCCAGCAGCTCGCGGGTTTCGCCGTCAATCTTGCGGATCGCGTCTTCCAACGTGGTCATGGCATCGGTCAAGTCGGCGCACTGGGCATCGAGGAAGGTTTTGCGCTGACGGGCGGTGTCCAGCTCTTCCAGCGCGGCCAAGTTGACGGCCCCGAGCGCAGTGATCTCGCGGTGCAGGCGGTCAATGTCGCTTTGCAGGCCGTGCAGGCGCACCGCGCCGTCGGTGATGCTGCGCGCCACCGCGTCCACGTCGGCTTGGGCATCGGCCAGCAGTTGGCTCAGTTGCTCCAGCCCCAAACGGGCAGCTTGTTCTTTGAGCTGCAACTCGCCGATGCGCTGGCGCAGCGGTTCGAGCTCGCGCTCGGTTTTGCTGCGGCGCTCGTCGCTGGCGCGCAGGCGGGCGCTTAAGTCGTCGTACTGGCTGCGCTGGGCGGCCAAGGCGGCTTCGCGTTCGAGCTTCACGGCCAGCAGGTTTTGCAGCCCGGCTTGCGCGGCAGCGTCGCTCAGGCGGGCCAACTCGTCGTGGGCGCGTTGCAGCTCTTGCGTCAGGTTGTCGGCTTGCTGGGCGGCGGTGCTGATGGCGCGGCTCAATTCGGCTTGGCGCGCGGCCAAACTGCGCTGGGCAAACACGGCTTCTTGCGCTTGGCGCTCTAGGCTGCGTTGCTGTTCGCGGCAGGCGCTGAGCTTGCGCTCGGCCTCGATCACGCGGTCGTCCAACTGGGCGTGGCGCTCTTGGCTGTCGGCCAGTTGCATGTCCAGCTCTTCAAAGCGGGCTTCGGCGGTGACGCGGCGCTCTTGCAGCTCATCGAGCTGGGCGGTCAGGTCGGCCAAGTCGCCTTCCAGTTGGGCGCTGCGCTCGCGCGCTTGCGCGGCTTGCTGACCGAGGCGCAGGGTTTCGACCTGCAATTCATGGACGCGGCTGCGGTTGTCGGCGGCGGTGCGGCGCGCTTGCACCAAGCGCTGGGCGGCATCGGCACAAGCGGCTTCGGCACGGCCCAAGGCGGCGCGGGCTTCGTCAGTGATCAGGGCTTGGGCGCGCAGTTGCTTGTCGAGGTTGTCGATTTCTTGGGCGCGGGCCAGCAGCCCGGCTTGCTCGCTGTCGGGCGCGTAAAAGCTGACGCTGTGGCGGCTCACCGCGTGACCGGCGGGGGTGTAAATGCTCTGGCCGGGCTGGAGCTGCTCGCGCTGGTGCAGCGCCGCTTCCAGCGTGGGCGCGGTGTGGCAGCCGTGCAACCACTGGGCCAGCAAGCTTTGCTGGGCCGCATCGTGCAGACGCAGCCAATCGGCCAATCGGGGCAGCGACAACGGCGCGGTGGCCTGCGCATCAGTTGGCACAACCAGCGGCGGGCTGTAAAAGGCGAGTTTGGCGGGCGGCGCATCGCTGGCCAAGGCGGACACGCGCTCCAGTTGGCCGACTTCCAGCGCGCCCAAGCGTTCGCGCAGCGCGGCTTCGAGGGCGTTTTCCCAGCCGGGTTCGATGTGCAAACGGCTCCACAGCGCGGGCAGGCCGTCCAGCCCGTGGCGCGCCAGCCAAGGCTTGAGCTTGCCGTCGGTTTTGACGCGCTCTTGCAGCGCACGCAACGCCTCCATGCGGGCCGAAAGCGCGGTTTGCACGCCGGTTTCAGCGTTGACCATTTGCTGGCGCACGCGGCGGTCATCGTCCAGTTGCGGGCTTTGGGTTTGCCACTCGTGCAACTGCGCATCGGCGATGTCGGCAGCTTCGGTGGCGGCGGCCAGTTGCTGTTGCAGGCCCAGCAGGCGCTGCTCGTCGGGCACGGCCAGCGCGTTGCGTTCGGTCAACAGGCGTTCGCGGCGCGGGCCGAGTTGGCGAAATTGCTCTTCCACATGGCGCTGTTCGGCGGCCAGCACTTGGATTTGCTGCTGCACTTGCGTCACGCTGGCGCGCTGCTGGTTGGCACGGGTCTGGGCAAGGCGTAGCGCGTCTTCCAAGTCGGGCAGCGCCATCGCTTGCTCTTCGACTTGCGCGGCCAGCGTGATGGCGCGGTCTTCCACCTCGATGCTTTGGGCGGCCAGGGTTTCGGCTTCGGTTTCGGCCTCGCTTTGGCGGCTGGCCCATTGCACGGCTTGCTCTTGCAACTGACCTAGGCGCTGCGCCACGCGCTGGCGGCTTTCCACCACGTAACGGATCTCGGCTTCCAGCCGCCCGACTTCGGCACTGGCTTCGTACAGCCGCCCTTGCGCTTGGTTGACTTGGTCGCCCGCGCTGTAGTGCGCTTGGCGGATGGTTTCCAAATCGGCTTCCACTTGGCGCAAATCGGCCACACGGCTTTCCAGCGTGTTCAGCGCCTGATCGGCTTCAGCGCGGAGCTTGCGCTGCTCCACTTCAATCTCGCTGCGCTTCAAAAACCAAAGCTGCTGCTGCTTGAGCGTCACGTCGGCTTGCAGGCCGTGGTACTTGCGCGCCACCTCGGCTTGGCGCTCCAGCCGATCCAGGTTGGCGTTGAGTTCGCGCAGGATGTCTTCCACGCGGGTCAGGTTCTCGCGGGTGTCGGCGAGGCGGTTTTCAGTTTCGCGGCGGCGCTCTTTGTACTTGGAAACGCCTGCGGCCTCTTCCAAAAACATGCGCAAGTCTTCAGGCCGCGATTCGATGATGCGGCTGATGGTGCCTTGGCCGATGATGGCGTAAGCACGCGGCCCCAGCCCCGTGCCCAAGAACACGTCTTGCACGTCGCGGCGGCGCACCGGCTGGTTGTTGATGTAGTAGCTGCTGGTGCCGT
>CALMOI010000029.1 GCA_937871735.1 uncultured Comamonadaceae bacterium | reverse complement strand
CACTTGGCCCGCATCGACCAAATTGCCCAAATCCCCGGCTTTGAAGACGCGGGCTTGGACACCGCCCAAGCCGTGCTGGAAGAGTGCGCCAAGTTCAACGAGGGCGTGGTGGCTCCGCTCAACTTTGAGGGCGACAAAAACCCTTCGTCGTGGAAAGACGGCATCGTCACCACCACGCCGGGTTTCAAAGCGGCCTTCAAACAGTACGCCGAAGGCGGCTGGCAAGGTTTGCAGCACCCGGCAGATTTTGGCGGCCAAGGCTTGCCCAAAACCATCGGTGCTGCGTGTGGCGAGATGCTGAACGCCGCCAACCTGAGCTTCGCCCTGTGCCCGCTGCTGACTGACGGCGCGATTGAAGCCCTGCTCACCGCCGCCAGCGACGAACTGAAAGCCACGTACCTCGAAAAATTGGTTTCCGGCGAGTGGACGGGCACCATGAACTTGACCGAGCCGCAAGCCGGTTCCGACTTGGCCGCCGTGCGCACCAAGGCCGAACCGCAACCCGACGGTACTTACAAAATTTTCGGCACCAAAATTTTCATCACCTACGGCGAGCACGACATGGCCGACAACATCGTCCATTTGGTGCTGGCCCGCGTGGTGGGCGCGCCTGAAGGCGTGAAGGGCATTTCGCTGTTCGTCGTGCCGAAATTCATGGTGAATGGCGACGGCAGCTTGGGCGCACGCAATGATGTGCATTGCGTCAGCATCGAGCACAAGATGGGCATCAAAGCCAGCCCGACGGCAGTGTTGCAGTTCGGCGACCACGGCGGTGGCGTGGGCTACTTGGTCGGCCAAGAAAACCGTGGCCTCGAATACATGTTCATCATGATGAACGCCGCCCGCTACGCCGTGGGCGTGCAAGGCATCGCCGTGGCCGACCGCGCCTACCAAAAGGCCGTGCAGTACGCCAAAGACCGCGTGCAAAGCCGCCCGGTCGATGGCTCGCTGCCCGCCAGCGGCCCCATCATTCACCACCCGGATGTCAAGCGCATGTTGATGACGATGCGCGCCTCCACCGAAGGCTGCCGCGCGATGGCCAGTGTGGCCGCCGCTGCTTACGACGCATCGCACCATCACCCCGACGCCGACACCCGCAAGCAAAACGCCGCCTTCTACGAATTTTTGGTGCCGCTGGTCAAAGGCTACAGCACCGAAATGAGCTTGGAAGTGACCAGCTTGGGCGTGCAAGTCCACGGTGGCATGGGCTTCATTGAGGAAACCGGCGCAGCCCAGTACTACCGCGACGCCAAAATTTTGACCATCTACGAAGGCACCACCGCCATCCAAGCCAACGACTTGGTAGGCCGCAAAACCGCCCGTGACGGCGGCCAAACCGCCAAAGCCATTGCCGGGCAAATTGCCGCGACCGAAGCGCAACTCGTCAACAACGGCAGCGCCGATGCGCTGGCCGTGGCCCGCCGCTTGCAAGCGGCGCGAGAGTCCTTCTTGGCCGTGGTGGACTTTGTGGCGGGCAACACCAAAGCCAGCCCGAACGCCGTGTTCGCAGGCAGCGTGCCGTACTTGATGCTGGCGGGCAACTTGATGGCCGGTTGGCAACTGGCCCGCGCTTTGCTGGTGGCGCAAGAGCAAATCGCCGCAGGCACCGACGTGGCCTTCATGCAAGCCAAGATCGTGACCGCACGCTTCTACGCCGAGCACCTGCTGACCCGCGTGCCCGGCCTGCGCGACGGCATCTTGGACGGTGCAAGCAGCGTCACCGCACTGGCCTTGGACGCTTTTTAAGCGCCTGACTCGATTCAACTCAACCCTGATCGGAGCTCGCCATGTCCCGACTGCCCGCAGCTTTGAGCCACTTGCCCTTCCCGGTGATAGGTTCGCCCATGTTCATTATCAGCACGCCTGCGCTGGTCATTGCCCAATGCAAGGCGGGCGTGGTCGGCTCCATGCCCGCGCTCAACGCCCGCCCCGCCAGCCAACTGGACGACTGGCTGGCCGAAATCACCGAAACCCTGGCCGCGCACAACGCTGCTAACCCCGACAGCCCGGCAGCCCCCTTCGCCATCAACCAGATCGTCCACAAAAGCAATGACCGCTTGCTGCACGATTTGGAGGTCTGCGCCAAGTACCGCGTGCCCATCGTCATCACCAGCCTGGGCGCACGCGAAGACGTGAACCAAGCCGTCCACGCCTGGGGCGGCGTGGTGCTGCACGATGTCATCAACAACACCTTTGCCCACAAAGCGATAGAGAAGGGCGCAGACGGCCTGATCGCCGTCGCCGCCGGAGCCGGTGGTCACGCCAGCGTGAAAAGCCCCTTCGCCATGATCCAAGAAATCAGGCAGTGGTTTGACGGCCCGCTGGCCCTGTCCGGCTCCATCGCCAGCGGCGGCGCGGTGCTGGCGGCGCAAGCGATGGGCGCGGACTTTGCCTACATGGGCTCAGCCTTCATCGCCACGCACGAAGCC
>CALMOI010000028.1 GCA_937871735.1 uncultured Comamonadaceae bacterium | reverse complement strand
GAACCCGAGAGCGAAGACAACCCCATCGACACCGAATTGCCGCTGGCCGCCGCTGAGCGCCTACTGGCCGCCCTGCCCCCCGCGCACGTGCCCACCGACACGGCTTTTTACTTGCAGCACTGCGTCAAAGCCTGCAAAGCTGGGGTGGAGCGCAGCCACATCATTCCGTTCGCGGTCGATGGCGCGCTGCTGCTGGAAATTTACGTTCACGACGGCATCGGCACGATGGTGGTCGATGAAAAGCTGGAAGAACTGCGCGAGGCCACGCCCGACGACGTGGGTGGTATCTTGCAACTGATTGAGCCATTCGAGAAAGATGGCACTCTAGTCAAGCGCAGCCGCACCGAAATTGAGCGCGACATTGCCAACTACACCATCGTTGAACACGACGGCGTGATCTTCGCCTGCGCCGCGCTCTACCCTTACCCCGAAGCCAAGACGGCGGAAATGGCCGCCGTCACCGTCTCGCCGCAAAGTCAAGGTCAGGGCGATGGCGAAAAAATCTTGAAACGCATCGAGCAGCGCGCCCGTGCGATGGGCCTGACCAGCATTTTTGTGCTGACCACACGCACCATGCACTGGTTCATCAAACGCGGCTTTGTGTCGGTTGACCCCGATTGGTTGCCAGATGCGCGCAAGCGTAAATACAACTGGGATCGCAAAAGCCAAGTGCTGGTCAAGAAATTATCGTGACAGTCAGGCACGCGCCTTGCTGACACGAACACCGAGCCCGCCAATTTCCGGCGGGCTTTTTATTCACCGTGGGACTATTCCCCTAGGACAACACACATGAGTTCTCTCAATTTCATCGGCGGCGAAAAAGGCGGCGTGGGCAAATCCGTGGTCGCACGGCTGTTGGCGCAGTACTTCATCGACAAGGGCCAACCCTTCACCGGCTACGACACCGACCGCTCGCACGCTTCGTTCACGCGTTTCTACGCTGAAAGCGCCTCGCCCGTGATCGTGGACAGCTACGAAGGTCTGGATCAAGTCATCAGCTCGTTTGAAGCTGCCAGCGAAGACCCGAGCCTGAGCCAAAACGTGATCGTTGATTTGGCCGCGCAAACTGTAGCCCCGTTGGCACGTTGGATCAAAGACTCTGACCTGCTGGCCGTGCTGACCGAGATGGGCGTGACCGTCAACTTCTGGCACGTGGCCGATGCGGGCAAAGATTCGGTCGATTTGCTGGAGCAACTGACCAGCACTTTCGGCGACGGCCCGAACTATTTGGTCGTGAAGAACATGGGCCGTGGCACTGATTTTTCGGAGCTGGAGCACTCGCAAGCGCTGTTCAACGCCCGCGCTTTGGGCGCACAAGTGGTGAGCTTGGGCCAATTGCATGAAGCCAGCATGCGCAAAATCGACCGCCAAAACGCCAGCTTTTGGGCCGCGCTGAACAACCGTGGCAATGGCCCGGATGCGCTGGGATTGCTGGAACGTCAGCGCGTCAAGCTGTGGCTGAAGAACAGCTACGAGATGCTGGACACGCTGCCGCTGT
>CALMOI010000027.1 GCA_937871735.1 uncultured Comamonadaceae bacterium | reverse complement strand
CGCTGGAAAATCTGTACACCGGCTACCGGCAAAACATCATGGCAGCAGATGAGGTGCTGGCGTGGATCAAAGTGCCGCTGCCCGCCAGCGCCCACGGCGAGCCCAGCGGCGCAGCACACAAAGAATTCTTGCGCGCCTACAAAATCTCCAAGCGCCAAGACGACGACATCTCCGCCGTGTGCTTGGTGGTGCGGCTTTCGGTGGCCGACGGGCGCATCGCCGAAGCCTCTATCGGCGTGGGCGGTGTCGCAGCGACGCCAGTGCGGGCGGTGCAGACCGAGGCCAGCTTGCGCGGCCAGCCCATGAGCGCTGCCAGTTTCGAGCGCGCCGCTGCGGTGCTGTGCGCCGAGTTCAGCCCGATTTCGGACATGCGCGCCTCGGCCTCTTACCGGCGCACGGTGCTGGGGAATTTGCTGCGCCGCTGCTGGCTGGAAAGCCAGGGCCAAGCCAACGTCTCGCTGGCCACATTGAATCTGGAGCCCGCCGCATGAACACCGCTTTGCACACCACACCGCCGCTGACACCCGCCTGCGGCACCGCCCAAGCGCACGACAGCGCCGCCGCCCAAGTCGCAGGCCGCGCCCCCTACATTGACGACATTCCCGAAACGCGGGGCACGTTGCACGCCGCGCCCATCCTCTCGACCGTGGCGCATGGGCGGCTGAACCGCGTTGATGCCAGCGCCGCGCTGGCGCTGCCCGGCGTGCGCGGCGTGGTGCTGGCGGGTGATATTCCGGGCGATCCCATCCTCGGCGCTTTCGCGCACGATGAGCCGGTGTTTGCCATCGACACCGTGCAGCACGTCGGCCAAGTCATCGGGCTGGTGGTGGCGGAGACGGTGGGGCAAGCGCGCCGCGCTGCGCGGCAAGTGGTGCTCGACATCACCCCGCTGCCCGCCGTGCTGACGGTGCATGAAGCCATGCAGGCGCAAAGCTTTGTGCTGCCGGCGGTGCGCGTGCAGCGCGGCGACGCGCAAGCGGGCTTGGCACGGGCCACGCACACGCTGAGGGGCCAATTGGAAGTCGGCGGGCAAGAGCACTTCTACTTGGAAGGCCAAATCGCCTACGCCTTGCCGCAAGAGCAAAACCAATGGCTGATTCACACCAGCAGCCAGCACCCCGGCGAAGTGCAGCACTGGGTGGCGCACGCGCTGGATTTGGCACAGCACCAAGTGCGGGTCGAATGCCGACGCATGGGCGGCGGCTTTGGCGGCAAAGAAACCCAAGCGGGCCACTTGGCTGTGTGGGCCGCCGTGGCCGCACGCAAGCTGCACTGCCCGGTCAAACTGCGGCTGGGTCGCGATGACGACTTCATGATCACCGGCAAGCGCCACCCCTTCGCCTACGACTACACCGTCGGGTTTGCCGACGACGGCCTGATCACCGGCCTGCAACTGACCATGCTGGCCAACTGCGGCTTCAGCGCCGACTTGTCTGGCCCGGTGGCCGACCGGGCCATCTTTCACGCCGACAACGCTTACTTTTTGAGCGACGTGGACATCGTCTCGCACCGCTGCAAAACCAATACACAGAGCCACACCGCATTCCGAGGCTTTGGCGGGCCGCAAGGCATGATCGTGATCGAAGCCATCATGGGCGACATCACCCGGCACTTGGGCGTGGACGCGCTGCACGTGCGCCAACGCAACCTGTACGGCATCACCGAGCGCAACGTCACCCACTACCAAATGCCGGTGGAAGACAACATCATTGCGCCGCTGATCAGCACCTTGGCCGCCACCAGCCGCTATGCCGAGCGCCGCGCCGCCATCACCGCTTGGAACGCGCAAAGCCCGGTGCTCAAGCGCGGGCTGGCGCTCACGCCGGTCAAATTTGGCATCAGCTTCACAGCCACGCTGTTCAACCAAGCGGGCGCGCTGGTGCATGTCTACACCGACGGCAGCGTGCTGGTGAACCACGGCGGTACCGAAATGGGTCAAGGCTTGCACACCAAAGTGGCGCAAATCGTGGCCGATGAACTGGGCGTGCCGTTCAAGCAGGTGCAAGTCAGTGCCAGCGACACCGCCCGCGTGCCCAACGCCAGCGCCACCGCCGCCAGCAGCGGCACTGATTTGAATGGCCGCGCCGCCCAATTCGCCGCCCGCAATGTGCGCAATAACTTGGCCGCGTTTGTCGGTGGGTTGGACGGCTGCGGCGCAGGCGCGGTACGCTTTGCGG
Organism: uncultured Comamonadaceae bacterium; assembly: GCA_937871735.1. Taxonomy (GTDB): domain Bacteria; phylum Pseudomonadota; class Gammaproteobacteria; order Burkholderiales; family Burkholderiaceae_C; genus CALMOI01. The sequence goes on along the minus strand of CALMOI010000027.1, from coordinate 8,318 downwards.
GCGGACACATCATCACGCCGCAAACCAGCCGCGCATTCAACGACGTGGTCAAGCTGGCCTACGCCAACCGCATCCAACTGTGGAGCGACGGCTTTTACCGCACGCCCAAAATCCACTACGACAAGGTCACGCTGACGGGCCGCCCGTTCTACTACTTCGCCTACGGCGCAGCGTGCAGCGAGGTAGTGATCGACACCCTAACCGGCGAGAGCCGCGTGCTGGCCGTGGACATCCTGCACGACGTGGGCCAGTCCATCAACCCAGCGATTGACCTGGGCCAAGTCGAAGGCGGCTTTGTGCAAGGCATGGGCTGGCTCACCACCGAAGAACTGGTCTGGGACAGCCAAGGCCGCCTCGCCACCCACGCGCCCAGCACCTACAAAATCCCGACCAGCGGCGATGTGCCCGCGCATTTCAAGGTCAACTTCTGGCACGCACCCAACTGCGAAGACAACGTGTTCGGCAGCAAAGCCGTGGGCGAGCCGCCCTTCATGCTGGCCATCAGCGTGTGGGAGGCGATTCGGGACGCGGTGGCCTGTTGTCGTGCCTCAACAACGTTACCGCTGGATGCACCTGCTACAGCTGAACGGGTGCTCAATGCTCTTAGAATTTCCGCACAAGAAGGTGCATCCGACCCTTCACCTGTGCAACTCTAAGAAAGACATCCCATGCGCTTTTCCGCCTCCTTGTTGACCCTGTGCTTGGCCTGCGTTGGTGCCACCACCGCCACCGCCGCCGATTGGAGCAACAACAGCATGGGTTACCGCTTCATGCCCTCGACGGCGGAGCCCGATGTCAGCGACAAGATCATCAAAAACGTCTTCAATTTCACCCACACCAGCGGTGACAAATTGGGCACCAACCAGTTCAGCATCGACTTGCTGCGCTCCAACGCGGCAGATCCGGCCAATGGTGGCGGCGGCAACGGCGCGCAAGAATGGATCGGCTTTTACAAGCGCAGCTTCTCGCTGAAAGCACTGACCGGCAGACAAGACGACTACGGCCTCTTCAAAGACGTGCGCCTGAACGCCCGCGTGGACGCTGGCACCAAAAACACTGCGTTGGCACCCCAACCCTTCAAAGGCCGCGTGGGCGCGAGCGTGGCGTTGCCGGTGGCTACTGGTTCTTGGGATTTGGGCTTGGATCTGTACAAAGAAACCAACCATGACGGGATCAAAAAGAAGTTTGTGAGCTACGACTTGACTCCGGCGCTGACCTCGTCTTGGGCCATCCCGATCGCTGGCGGCAGCGTCGAAGGCTTTGTGGATGTGATCGGCCCCAAGGGCAACGGCACTCGCACTGAAGTGCTGCTGCGCACCAGCTACATGTACAACTTGGCCGACACCGGTTTGCGACTGGGCGTGGGCATTGAGTCTTGGCGCAACAAGTCGGGTTGCAACAAGAACATCCAAACCCATTGCACCTCCACCTCCCCCATGCTGCTGGCTGACTACAAGCTGTAAACATGGCGCTCGCATGGCAGCACTGGCCGCTCACCGACCACGCCAGCGCCATGCGTTTGGTTGAACGTGTTCGAGCCGAAGCAGCACAGCAAGGCGTGGCGCTGGCCTTTGAGCCCCCGCCCGCGCCCACCAGTTGCTGCGGGCGCGGCTGCAACGGCTGCGTGTGGGAAGGCTTCTTTGCAGCGATGAACTACTGGCGCGAAGCCGCCATCCTGACGCTGTCAGACCCCAGCCAATGAACGCAAACCGCTGGGGTTCACCAAATTCACCACCCGTCCCGAGCCGCTGATCAAGCGCTGCTCGCGCAAATGGCGCAGCACGCGCGACAAGGTTTCCGGGGCGATGCCCAGTTGCGCCGCAATCAGGCGCTTGCGCTGGTGCAGCATCACCGCCAGCGAACCCGGCTCGCCCACAGGCTCGGCGTGGCGCAGCAGCCACTCGGCGCAGCGCGCCTCGGCATCTTTGGCCAAGCGGCTCACGGCCAATTCGGTTTGCTGACGATGCGCCCGCGCCATGTCGCGCAGCACCGTTTGCACCGCGTTTGGCAACGCATTCAAGCCCACCTGGAAATCCACCAAGCGCACCCAACGCAGAACCACCGGGGTTTCAGTCACACCATCCACAGCGCTGGGCAAGTCCAGCACGGCGGCGGTGGCCTCCAGCCAAAACGGGCCTTCAACCACACCCAAACGGTGCGCCAACGTATCGCCATCTATCAAGCCCAAAGCGACGCGACCTGAGTCCACATGCAGCACTTCATCCAAACGCACGGATCGTCGCAGCAACGGCACCCCCGCAGGAATGGTTTGAGTTTCGGCAGAAAGATTGAAGGACTGGAATGGAAGCATCATGCGGCAACTGTGCGCTACGCCCCCAGAACCCACCTTGACTGAAATCAAAATTGAGACAGTTGGTCATACCACTTATGTCATGGTTGTCCTAGAAAAACGGCATATTTCCTGCACCGCAGCCAGCACCCGCTCCCTGTCATCTTGTTTTGTATTCACGCCATGACCACCTTATTGATCTGCAACGCACTGTGCATCGCCACGCTGGACGACACCCGCCGCGAGCTGCGCAACGCCAGCATCTACATCGAAGGCCACCGCATCATCGCCATCGCTGCGGCTGAAGAATTGGCCCACCATGCCGCCACCGCCGACGAGGTGATCGACGCGCGCGGCCACCTCGTCACGCCCGGCCTCGTCAACACGCACCACCACATGTACCAGAGCCTGACGCGGGCCATCCCGCAGACGCAAGATGCCGAGCTGTTCGGCTGGCTGCGCGGGCTGTACCCGATCTGGGCCGGGCTCACGCCCGACATGGTCTACACCAGCACCCAAGTGGCGATGGCCGAGCTGCTGATGTCCGGCTGCACCACCAGCTCGGATCACCTCTACATCTACCCCAACGGCGTGCGGCTGGACGACAGCATCGCCGCCGCGCAAGCCATCGGTATGCGCTTTGTCGCCACACGCGGCAGCATGAGCGTGGGCCAGAGCCAAGGCGGCCTGCCGCCCGACGCCGTGGTCGAGCGCGAAGACGCCATCCTGCGCGACAGCCAGCGCCTGATCGAGCACTACCACCAGTCCGAGCACGGCGCGATGGTCAACATCGCCCTGGCACCGTGCAGTCCGTTCTCGGTTAGCCGCGACCTGATGCGCGTGTCGGCAGAACTGGCGCGCAGCTACACCGGGCAAGGCGTGCGCCTGCACACCCATCTGGCAGAAAACGACCACGACCTGGCCTACAGCCGCGAAAAATTCGGCTGCACCCCGACCCAATACGCGCAAGACCTGGGCTGGCTCGGGCCGGACGTGTGGCACGCCCACTGCGTCAAGCTGGATGACGAAGGCATCAGCCTGTTTGCTGCCAGCCGCACCGGCGTAGCCCACTGCCCGTGCAGCAACATGCGCTTGGCCAGCGGCATCGCCCCGGTGCGGCGGATGCTGGACGCGGGCGTGCCCGTGGGCCTGGGCGTGGACGGCAGCGCCAGCAACGACGCCGCCCACATGGTCAACGAAGCGCGGCAAGCCCTGCTGTTGGCCCGCGTAGGCCGCGCCTTGCAGCCGCCCGAAACCCGCACCGCCGCCGACGGCAGCCGCCGCACCTTCTTCGGCTGCGACCTCGGCCCCGCCGAAATGACCGCCCGCAACGCCCTGGAACTCGCCACCCGAGGCGGTGCTGAGGTTCTAGGACGCCCCGACATCGGCCACTTGGCCGTGGGCATGTGCGCCGATCTGGCCCTGTTTGACCTGCGCACGTTGGGCTTTGCCGGCGGCGCGGTGCATGACCCGGTGGGCGCGCTGTTGTTCTGCGCCAGCCCCCAAGCCGCCTACACCATCGTCCAAGGCCGCGTTGTGGTGCAGCAAGGGCAGCTCACCACCGTGGACTTGGGGCCGCTGGTGGAGCGGCATAACGGGATGGCGGTGCAACTTGCTGGGATTTAAAAACCACCCAACCGTCTACGCCCCCGCCCAAAGCCCTGAAAGTGTTACAGCTGGCGGTACGTAGAAAGGTTTGGGGGCGTTTGCGCAGCCCCCATCGGCCACACGCTCAGTCGGTTTTGGCCCCGGCCTTGACCCACGCGCCGATCAATGCGCGCTCCGCATCGGTGATGCCGGTGGCGTTGTTCATCGGCATCAGGCGCAGCACGGCGACTTGCTGGTGGATGTTTTGGGCGTTGGCCAGCACGGTGGCGGGGTCGTCAAAGCGCAGGCTCTTCATCTGCACTTGCGGGCCGTGGCAGGTCAGGCAACGCTGGTTCAGCACGGCTTGGACTTGGGCGAAGCTGGGCGGGGCGCTGGGGGCGACGCTGACGGGCGCGGCGGGTTGCACGGCCTTCACGCCGACGATGACTGCCAGCAAGACCACCACGCCGCCCGCCGCCCAAGGCCAGGGATGCGGCGCGCGGCCATGCCGCCAGCCGTGGCGCTGCACAAAGAACTGGCGGATGGCCGCGCCGGACAACATCATCGCCAGCAAGATCACCCAGTTGTAGGCGCTGCTGTACAAAAAGCCGTAGTGGTTGCTGAGCATGGCAAACAGCACCGGCAGGGTGAAGTAGGTGTTGTGCACGCTGCGCTGCTTGCCGCGCTGGCCGTAGATGGGGTCGGGGGTTTTGCCCGCCTGCATGTCGGCCACCACGGTGCGCTGGCCGGGGATGATCCAGTGCGCCACGTTGGCGGTCATGGTGCTGGCCAGCATCGCGCCGATCAGCAAAAACGCCGCCCGCCCCGGAAAGAGCTGGCACGCGCCCCAGCAGGCCACGGCCAGCACCAGCAGCACCAGCGCGCCAATCACGCCATCGCCCGCCCGCGCTTTGGGGCCAACGCCCGCCCAGCGGCAAATGCCGTCGTAGATGAACCAAAACGCCACCAGAAAACCTACCGCCGTAAAACCGGCAGCCATCGGCGACCAGTCGTGCAGGTTTTTATCGACCAAAAAGGTGTCCGCGTTCCATAAATAGAGCACGCTGAACAGCGCAAAGCCCGAAAGCCAGGTCGAATAGCTTTCCCAGTAGAACCAGTGCAGTTCGGAATCGATCTTGGGCGGCGAGACCAAATACTTTTGCGGGTGGTAGAAGCCACCGCCGTGGACAGCCCACATCGCGCCATCGACGCCTTTTTTCTGCAACTCGGGGTCTGTGGGTTTGAGCAGGTTGTTGTCTAAAAAGACAAAGTAAAACGAGGAGCCAATCCAGGCGATGGCGACGATGACGTGCAGCCAGCGCAGCAGCAGGTTGGCCCAGTCGAGCAAATAGGCTTCCATAGGGTCACTCCGAGCTGCTTACCACTGCGGGCGCTGTAAGCATGGGTTAGGGTCGCGCACTTTGCGGCACCGCTGCGACCGTGTCGTCATGAACTGCCGAGTGTAGGCGGCAGGGCTAGGGCGTGGCCGGGGCCGCCGCCTCAGGTTCTAGCGTTTGCAACAACTGTGCCGCCACGGCCACGGCAATCACCTCGGGCGCTTTGCCGTGGATGCCGGGCACGCCGATGGGGCAGGTGACGTGGGCCAGTTCGGCCTCAGTCACGCCGCGTGCCATCAAGCGGTGCTGAAAGCTTTGCCATTTGCTGCGACTGCCGATCAAGCCGATGTAGGGCAAGTCGCCGCGCTGGCGTTGACGAGTCAGGCAGGCCGTCAGCACCTCGAAATCTTCGGCATGACTGAAGCTCATGATGAGCACGCGGCTGCCGGGGGGCAGATCAGCCACCGCGTCGGCCACGCAGTCGGCGTGTTCGCACTGCACGTTGGCGGGCACGACGGCGGGGAAGATGCCGTCGCGGCTGTCCACCCACTGCACCGCAAAAGGCAAGTTGCCCAGCACCTGCACCAGCGCCACGCCAACATGGCCGCCACCAAACAGCGCGACCGGGCCAGCCGCTTCGGCCAAGCGCTGGCGCAGCGCGGGCAAGTCGGCGGCGCTGACCACTTCAAAGCGCAAATGCACCACGCCGCCGCAGCACTGCCCCAAGCTGGGGCCGAGCGCATAGCGCATGGTGGCGGGCGGGGCCAAATCGCCGCCTTGGTGCGCCGCCAGCAACAAGTTGCGCGCATGGGCGCAGGCTTGCCATTCCAAATGACCGCCGCCCACGCTGCCCACTTGTGCATCAGAAAACACCGCCATCCAAGCGCCAACCTCGCGCGGGGCTGAGCCTTGCACGCTGTGGACGCTGACCAACACTGCGGTTTGCGCCGCCAATCGTGTGAAAAAATATGTGCTTGCTGTCACCGCGAATTACCTTGCACGTCGTGCCCCTTGAGGAGATTTTGATGCCCCCACTGCTCGCTTACCGCTTCCGGCTGGCTGCGTCCGTCACCAGCGTGGCATCGCTGCTGGCCGCTTGCAGCGCTGTACCGCTGAATCAGCCCCCTTTGGGCACGCCGTCTGAAGCCATCGCACCTGATCCAGCACCGGGTCTGCCTGACTTGGGGGCAGCGCAAACGCCAGGCTTTCGCCCCGGCGCACCGATGGCTCTGCCGGGCGGCGGCAACGCTGGCCCGGTGGGCTATTCCAGCGCCACCACGGCCCGCGACTACCGCAAAGACGCGGCCAGCCATCTGTACGCCCGCAACGCCCAACGCATCTACAAAGGACGGATGCCGCCACTGCTCTACGCAGTGGGCGTGTTGGATGTGGAGGTGGACAGTCGCGGCCAAGTCGTCAACACGCACTGGAAGCGCGCCCCCAGCCACGCCCCCGAGGTGATGGCTGAGATTGAACGCACCGTGAAAGAAGCCGCTCCTTACCCCGCACCCGCACGCATAGGCCGCGTGGTCTACACCGATGTCTGGCTGTGGGATCAAAGCGGCCACTTCCAGCTCGACACGCTGACCGAAGGGCAAGACTGAACGCGTGCTCAAGAGCCTCGGTAGGTTGAATAGCTCCACGGGCTGACCAACAGCGGCACGTGGTAATGCTGATCTTCATGCGCCACGCCGAAGTCCAAGTTCACGTGATCCAAGAAGTTCGGCTCCGGCAGCACCACGCCGCGTGACTTGAAGTAGCTCGCCACGTCAAACACCAGCCGGTAAGTGCCTGCCCGCAAGCTGGTGTGGTCGTAGAGCAAGCCGCCGGGGTTGCGGCCATCAGCGTTCAGCACGAAACGCTGCACCAAGGTGGCGATTTGGCCGAAGTCGCCAAACACGCCGCGCGCCTCGTGCGTGACGTACAGCGCCACGCTCATGCCCGCCGCCGGGGTGCCGTGCATGGTGTCTAAAACGTGGGTGCTCAAGCCCATAGCTGACTCGCTTTCTGGTCTGAAGGTGATGATCTGAAGTGTATGATTTTGCAGAGCAGGCCCCGTGCCAGCCCAGTGTGTCAGCCGGGTCTGCGCCCCTCGTCATCTCCCGTTTGCCCTCACGCCGGAGCGCCTGCCATGCCCCCCGCCATCTACGACTCCACCCTGCCCTACCCTCGCGACTTGGTCGGCTATGGCCGCACGCCGCCGCACCCGCTGTGGCCGGGCAACGCCCGCATCGCGGTGCAGTTCGTGCTCAACTACGAAGAAGGCGGCGAAAACGCCACGCTGCACGGCGATGCCGGGTCGGAGCAGTTTTTGTCCGAGATGGCCAACCCGCCCAGCTTTCCCGACCGGCACCTGAGCATGGAGGGCATCTACGAATACGGCTCGCGCACCGGCGTGTGGCGCTTGCTGCGCGAGTTTGAGCGGCGCGGCCTGCCGCTGACGGTGTTTGGCGTCAGCATGGCGCTGGAACGCCACCCGGAACTGACGGCGGCTTTTGCCGAGCTGGGCCACGAAATCGCCTGCCACGGCTGGCGCTGGATCCACTACCAGACCATGAGCCCCGAGCAAGAACGCGAACACCTGCTGCGCGGGATCGAAATCATTGAGCGCCTGACCGGCCAGCGCCACGGCGCGCCCGGCACCGTGCACGGCGCAGGCTGGTACACCGGGCGCGACAGCCCCAACACCCGGCGCTTGGTGGTCGATCACGGTGGCTTTGAATACGACAGCGACTACTACGGCGACGACCTACCCTTTTGGATGAAGGTACGCAAAAGCGACGGCAGCATCGCCCCGCATCTGGTGGTGCCCTACACCTTGGACACCAACGACATGCGCTTTGCGCTGCCACAGGGCTTCAGCCAGGGCGAGGACTTTTACACCTACCTGCGCGACAGCTTCGACGCGCTGTACGCCGAAGGCGACCCCAGCGGCCTGAACCAGCCCAAGATGCTGAGCGTGGGTATGCACTGCCGCTTGCTGGGGCGACCGGGGCGCATCGTGGCGCTGCAAAAGTTCTTGGACTACATCCAGCAGCGCGAGGGCGTGTGGATTTGCCGCCGCATCGACATCGCCCGGCACTGGAAGGCGGTACACCCCTACC
>CALMOI010000026.1 GCA_937871735.1 uncultured Comamonadaceae bacterium | reverse complement strand
ACACCATGCCCCACGGCAGCGACGGATCAGCCACCCGCCCCCACAACTCACCGTTGATGAAGTTGCCGATACGCCCCATTGCCAGCCCCAGCGGCACGCAAGGCGCAACGAAATCCGCGACCTGCAACAGCGGTTTGTGACGGGTGCGGGCAAACCAAATTTCCGCCACAAACACGCCCAGCATCCCACCGTGAAAGCTCATGCCGCCTTGCCAAACGTAGAAAATTTCCAGCGGGTGCGCGGCGTAATACAAAGGCTTGTAGAACAGGCAGTAGCCCAAGCGCCCACCCAGCACCACACCCATCACGCCGAGGAACAAAAAGTCCTCAATGTCGATGCGCCGCCACGCAGCCTCGCCCGTCAACGAGGCATAAGGCTCATGCCGCAAACGGCGCTGGGCCAGCAGCATGAACAAGCCAAAAGCCGCTAAATAAGTCAGGCCGTACCAATGCACAGCCAGCGGGCCGAGCTTGATGGCAACAGGGTCGATGTAAGGATGAATCAGCATGGGCTGCGATTGTGCCCGCAACCCATGCCGCGCCGCGTCACCTGCGACACTGGCGTCAAAGTACCCCGGCTCAGTCGTCCAAGAGCGACAGGTCGCGCACCGCGCCCTTGTCGGCGGACATCACCAACTTGGCGTAAGCCTTCAGCGCCGCTGACACCTTGCGCGGGCGCGGCTGGGCGGGCTTCCAACCTTTGGCATCTTGCTCGGCGCGGCGCAGGGCCAGTTCTTCGTCGCTCACCAGCACGTTGATGCTGCGGTTGGGAATATCAATGCGAATGCGGTCGCCGTTGCGCACCAAGCCAATCGCACCGCCAGCAGCCGCTTCTGGCGAGGCGTGGCCAATCGACAGGCCCGAGGTACCGCCCGAGAAGCGCCCGTCGGTCAGCAGCGCGCAGGCTTTGCCCAAGCCTTTGGACTTGATGTAGCTGGTCGGGTAGAGCATTTCCTGCATACCGGGGCCGCCTTTGGGGCCTTCGTAGCGCACGATCACCACATCGCCCGCCTTCACTTGGTCGTTGAGCACGTGTTCCACCGCTTCGTCTTGCGATTCGGTGACGTGGGCCGGGCCTTCAAACACCAGCAGGCTGTCGTCAACGCCAGCGGTTTTCACGACGCAACCGTTCAAGGCGATGTTGCCGACCAGCACGGCCAAGCCGCCTTCTTGTGAGAAAGCATGGTCGCCCGAGCGGATGCAGCCTTCGGCGCGATCCGTGTCCAAGCTCGGCCAGCGCGCCGCTTGGCTGAAAGCGACTTGCGTGGGCACGCCGCCGGGGCCAGCCATGTAGAAGGTTTTCACCGCGTCGGACGGGTTGCGCATGATGTCCCACTGCGCCAGCGCGTCCTTCATCGTCGGGGCGTGGACGGTCGGCACGTCAGTGTGCAGCTTGCCTGCGCGGTCGAGCTCACCCAAGATGGCCATGATGCCGCCTGCGCGATGCACGTCTTCGATGTGGTACTTGTTGGTGTTCGGCGCGACTTTGCACAACTGCGGCACCAGCTTGGACAGGCGGTCGATGTCTTTGAGCGTGAAGTCGATTTCGGCCTCTTGCGCAATCGCCAGCAAATGCAAGATCGTGTTGGTCGAGCCGCCCATCGCAATGTCGAGCGTGATGGCGTTTTCAAAGGCTTTGAAGCCGATGGAACGCGGCAGCACGGATGCGTCGTCTTGCTCGTAGTAGCGTTGGCACAGCTCGACGGCCAAGTGACCGGCGCGTTTGAACAGCGCCTCGCGGTCGGCGTGGGTGGCGACCACCGTGCCGTTGCCCGGCAGCGCCAGGCCCAGCGCTTCGGTCAGGCAGTTCATGGAGTTGGCGGTGAACATGCCCGAGCACGAACCGCAGGTCGGGCAGGCCGAGCGCTCGACTTCGGCCACGTCGGCGTCGCTCACCTTGTCGTCGGCAGCCATGACCATCGCGTCGATCAGGTCGAGCTTTTTGAACTCCATCTTGTGCGTGGTTGGGTTTGCCAGCTTGACCTTGCCCGCTTCCATCGGCCCGCCGGAGACGAATACCACGGGAATGTTCAAACGCATCGCGGCCATCAACATGCCGGGGGTGATCTTGTCGCAGTTGGAGATGCAGACCATCGCGTCGGCGCAGTGGGCGTTGACCATGTACTCGACCGAGTCGGCAATGATGTCGCGGCTGGGCAGCGAGTACAACATGCCGTCGTGGCCCATCGCAATGCCGTCATCGACGGCGATAGTGTTGAACTCTTTGGCGACGCCGCCCGCCGCTTCGATCTCACGCGCCACGAGCTGGCCCAAGTCCTTCAAGTGAACGTGACCCGGTACGAACTGGGTGAACGAATTCACCACCGCAATGATGGGTTTGCTGAAGTCAGCGTCTTTCATGCCGGTGGCGCGCCACAGGGAACGGGCACCCGCCATGTTGCGGCCAGCAGTGGAGGTTTTGGAGCGGTATACGGGCATGATGTTTGTCGTCAGAGGAAGGTTGAGGACATGGGAGAAAAACGAGGGGCTGATTATCCCCCGTGAACTGGCATCTACCGGCGCTTCTTGCCAGCTTGCCCTATGCCCAGGGCTGCGCGGTTTCTGTCAATGCGGGCTTGTTTGCGCTGCTCGTCTTTTTCGACAGCCTTGCGCTTGGTGTAGCCGCTGGCATCGGCCCAAGCCCACCAAGCTACCGCCAAGCCAAAGGGAGCAAGCACCACCAACCAGCTCCAAGCACCCACCGGATCGATCTGCAAATACTTCATCACCAACAAAATCAGACCTAAGCCTAGAAAGTACATATGGAAACTCCTGAGAAAGATAGCCAAGCCAGCGTCAGGCAAGGGTCAACCGGGTTCTCTACAATCCCGTTGATTGACTGTAACTTAATCAACCCATAAGGAAACATGATGAAAAAAGTGCTGTTCGCCTTGGCCGCTACGGTGGCCATGACTGCTCCCGCTTTCGCTGATGCTGGCATGGACTTGGCCAAGGCCAAGAACTGCTTGGCTTGCCACGCAGTTGCCACCAAAGTTGTGGGCCCAGCCTACAAGGATGTGGCCGCCAAGTACAAGGGCGACAAAACCGCCGTTGACAAGCTGGCAGACAAAGTGATCAAGGGCGGCTCTGGTGTTTGGGGCACTATGCCCATGCCCGCTAACGCTCAAGTCACTCCGGCTGAAGCCAAGCAACTGGTGACCTGGGTGCTGAGCCAAAAGTAATCAGCTCTGCGCCATGAAAAAAGCCCGCGTGATGCGGGCTTTTTTATTTGCTTTTAATTGCCTCCCCACCTTGTGCGCTGGGCGTAAAACCCAGCGCCACAAGTCTGATCTCAATAGGCTTGACCCAGCTGATCCAAGATCGCCGGATTTTCCAGCGTCGAAGTGTCTTGGGTGATGGCTTCGTTCTTGGCAATCGAGCGCAGCAAGCGACGCATGATTTTGCCTGAACGGGTCTTGGGCAGATTATCGCCAAAGCGGATGTCCTTGGGCTTGGCGATCGGGCCAATTTCCTTGCCCACGTGGTCACGCAGTTGCTTGGCAATGGCCTTGGCTTCGTCGCCCGTGGGGGCAGGACGCTTCAGCACCACGAAGGCGCACACGGCTTCACCCGTGGTGTCGTCAGGACGGCCCACCACAGCGGCTTCGGCCACCAGCTCGGTGCAGCTCACCAGCGCGGATTCGATTTCCATCGTGCCCATGCGGTGACCGGAGACGTTCAGCACGTCGTCGATACGACCCGTGATGGTGAAGTAGCCGGTTTTTTCGTCGCGGATTGCGCCATCGCCAGCCAAGTAGTACTTGCCTTGGAAGTCAGCCGGGTAGTAGCTCTTGATGAAACGCTCGGGGTCGCCCCAGATGTTGCGGATCATCGAAGGCCAGGGCTTCTTCACGACCAAGATACCGCCTTGGCCGTTGGGCACGTCCTTGCCGGTTTCGTCCACGATGGCGGCTTGAATACCGGGGAAAGGCAGGGTGCAAGAACCCGGCACCATCGGCGTTGCGCCCGGCATCGGGGTGATCATGTGACCACCGGTTTCGGTTTGCCAGAAGGTGTCCACGATGGGGCAACGGCTGCCGCCCACGTGCTTGTAGTACCACTCCCAAGCGGCGGGGTTGATGGGCTCGCCCACCGAACCCAGCAAGCGCAGGCTGGACAGGTCATAGCTCTTGGGATGCACGGCATCGCTGGCTTCAGCCGCTTTGATCAGCGAGCGGATGGCCGTCGGGGCGGTGTAGAAAATGGTGACCTTGTGGTCTTGAATCATCTTCCAGAAACGGCCGGCGTCCGGGTAGGTGGGCACGCCTTCAAACACGATCTCGGTGCCGCCCAAAGCCAAGGGGCCGTAGGTGATGTAGCTGTGGCCGGTGACCCAACCGATGTCGGCGGTACACCAGAACACATCGTTG